>QMYO01000402.1 GCA_003662715.1 Candidatus Bathyarchaeota archaeon
AAGAAAAGCTAGAAAAATATACAACTCGATAAGGAGGAAAAATGGATGGGATGAGAGAAAAGAGGCGTGCGAGGCTCGTGGAAATGACGCAAAAGAAGGGTGTAGAAGCTGCGATAATTACATCTTGGCCGAACATCTTTTATCTTAGTGGGCTCCGACCCATAGGGGCACTTACGAATTCATGGCAGCCTTTTCCCCTTCTGGTCAGTGCACAAGGTGCTATGACGTTCGTTTGTACGCGTGCATTCAGCAAGATGATGGAAATAGAGTACCCCGATTTTTCGTCCGTACCGTTTGCTGAAGACCATTTGATCTGGCCCTTCAGAAGCATTTTTGAGGCGATGCAAGAAGGCCTTAGGTCGCTGGGAATTAAGGGCAAAGAAGGTACTCGCATTGGAATCGAGACAGACAGAATGCCTGCAAGTTACAAGGACGAACTGGAAAAGCTGTTTCCGAAAGCGGAATTCGTGAACATCAGCTCAGATGTTACCAGCCTAAGGTATGTGAAAGATGAGAGCGAACTGGCAGCATTGAGGGAAGCAGCGCGGATTACAAATGAAGTGGGAGAGGAGGTTATACATGACTATTTGAGGCCCGGCATGACGGAGTACGAACTTGAAAGAGCCTTCATAAAAGTCATGGCTGAGAAAGGAGCCGCACCTGCCTTCGTTCAGATCTTCAGTGGTGAGAGGTCCTGCTATCAAAATGTTGCACCGACGGGCAGAATAATAAAGCGAGGAGATACTGTACTTATGGACTACGGCGTTAGGTGTGAGAGCGGATATTGCAGTGATATAACCCGTGCGGCGGTTATTGGCAAACCATCTAAGGCACAGCTGGAAATATCGAAGGCCGTCAAGGAGATTATCTTGAGGACTCTGGAGTATATAAAGCCAGGGAGGACTGCTGCTGACATCGATAAGTACGTGGAATTAAAATTTAGAGAACTAGGTTATGGTGATTACTATATTCATCGCACAGGGCACAATGTGGGCCTAGAACCATCAGAACCCTTTGCGATCTCTAGGGCTAATGAAACCGATGTAGTACAACCCAATATGTGTTTTGCAATTGAACCGGGTATATACATTGACGGCGTAGGTATTAGATTGGAGGATAATATAATTACAACGGAGACAGGGATAGAGAATCTTACTTCTCTTCCCTACGACATAATCTCCGTCTGAGCCTGTTGTTAATGCCTGTTTCAGAGCTGAGTAGAGCGGCGAACTGCTCACCATCCATGAGGTTTGGAGACTTAAGGGAAAGCGGGCGTTTGGCAGGATTTCTTAGAAGGAGGGGAAAGAGATGATCAGGATTCGAAGCATCGCGCCGCATACAAAGGAAAGCCTGCAAGACCGAGAGATGAAACTGAAGAGAAGACGGGCTGCTCAAGAAGTTGTCATAGAAACAGTCTGTCTCCCGGAAGGACCACTCGTCTTGGAGAACGAGTACCAAGCGGCTCAAGCTGCCTGGCCTCTGGTTCGGGAAGTAATGAAAGCAGAGGTTGACGGGGTGGATGCTGTCATAATTGATTGTTTCTTGGATCCAGCAATCGATGCTTGTCGTGAAGCAACCTCTTTGCCCGTCGTCGGCCCTGGCCAAGCAGGTATCATGACTAGTCTTTGCCTTGGAGACAGGGTAGGGGTTATCTGCCCAAATGAAATGGGAATGACATGTGCACGAAGAGTCATGAAGAAGTATAGAGTTGAAAAACATATCTCTTATTGGGACTCGGCCCTCGAAGGCGCCGAGGATATGCATAAGGATCCTGACAAAACGCGTGATGCACTCATTCGCGTGTGCAGGAAAGCAGCGGTTTCTGGTAAATGTGATGTTATCTTATTAGGGTGCACGGCTTTTGAACCTTATTGGGAAGATGTCAAGGACGAGGCTCAAATACCTATTCCGGTAATCAATCCGTTCCCGTGCGCTGTGAAATTGGCTGAACTCTTTGTAAGGTTAGGTGTTTCACAGAGCAAGCTATGCTATCCAAGGCAGCAGGTTACTTTTGATGCTTAGCAATTTAAAGAGGTGCCGAAAATGAGATTTCAACGCATGTCGCTAGAAGAGTGGTTTGACAAGCACCAGTACAGAATCACTTACGATATAGGTGAAAGCGCGATAGCTTGTCTTTCCCTCGAAGAGTTGGATTTAGATCTCCGCCGTCTCAAATTGCGGTATGGGTACCATGCGGGAAACCCTCGATTACGCGAAAGGATCGCGGAGCTTTACCCTGGGCTTTCAGGGAACAACGTGCTGGTCACCAATGGGTGTGCTGAGGCTCTATTTGACCTTTCAGCAACGCTTCTTCAACCCGGTGACCATGTCGTTGTTCAACATCCAAACTATCCATCAAATTACGAGGTTCCACGTTCTCTGAGTTGTCATGTTGATATGCTGTACCTTAAGTTTGACGAAGGATTCCAGTTGAACTTGGAGCGGCTTAGGGGATTAATCACACCCAAGACGAAGTTTGTCAGTCTAACGTATCCGAACAACCGCACCGGAGCGACGATTTCTGAGGACACATTGAGAGAAATCATCGCATTAGTGGAAGCGAAGGATTGCTATCTAGTTTTCGATGAGACGTATCGGGAACTTACACTGGGTGATCCGCTTCCACCGGCTGCTTCTCTCAGTCCGAAAGCTGTTAGCGTTTCAACGATGTCCAAAGCATATGGTCTTCCTGGGATTCGTATTGGCTGGTTAGCAACGCAGGACCAGGCCCTTCTACAAAAGGTACTCGCCACTCGAGAACAGGTGAGTATCTGTAATTCTGTATTAAGTGAGGAAATCGCATGTTACATGCTTGGCAGAAGGGATGAGCACTTGCGTAAGGTAAAGAACCACATTGCTGGAAACTACCGTATTCTTAAGGAG
>QMYO01000403.1 GCA_003662715.1 Candidatus Bathyarchaeota archaeon
AGTTGTCATGGCTGACCTCATAAAAGCTGCGGAATTAGGGCTTATACGCCCTGAAGAGTTCCGCAAGAACGCTGCAAAATTCGGATGGGAACTGTGGCAAGAAACTGAAAAGGAGGTGAAAACGCCAAAATGAATCCACTAAACATAGGCTTAGGCGTTTCAGCAGCACTAATATACGCTTTTTTAGGCTACGCAGCACAAGACAAACCCTTCAACTGGAAAAAATTTCTGCGAACCATAGCAATCGGCACATTCTCAGCATTAGGCTTAGACATGGCAGGCATAACCTTCGACGTCTACACCGCATTAGTAGGTCCAACCGCAATAACCGTATGGCTACAGAAACTCATAGACACCGCCAAACCATAGGAAAATTGACCATAGCTGCGGTTAACTATATACCTTTGTGTTCACAAAACAGACATATTTGAAAATGGTTTATGCTCGCTTTAATACATTCTTTTTTTATGCGTGAAACCAATATGAATATCAAGTGACTTTGTTTTTGCAATTTTTATTAGATTTTTTTGAAAATAGTAAGATAAGTTTTCCCTGCAAAAAGTTTTCTCGTTAACAGAAAAGGAGGTGATTTCCCATGCAAAAAAACATCGCTGTTAAGTTGCTATGCATAGGCCTAATTCTTTCTGCTTACTTTGGAAGCATAATGGTAGTGGTTCCGCAAACATTTTCTCAAAACACCAGTGGCGAAATAAAAAACACATGGCCATCAGGAGATACTGGCGGAAGCCAGAAACCTTATGCAAGACTATGCGGAGATGAAGGCGGTTCTGCCAAACCATTCGGAAATCAAACAGGTTCATAAATCGGCATAGCATTTTAAAAACCTAAAAAAGTAAAAATACTTGGAGTCCAGAAAACTTGAGTAGTCTGTCAAGCCGACTATTCGATTATTTCAAGTCCTTAGATGAAACAAACGCAAAACTGCTTGAAGCACTCGGAGAAATTGGCATAAGAAACATTACATTATTGGCCAATTCAACAAAATTACCTGTCACTACCGTTTCTTTTCGCCTCAAAAAGCTCATGAAAGAAAAAGTGTTGGTGACGAGTAATCCAGATTTGTCGAAACTGGGATTGGCCAAGGCTTTTCTAATAGCCACCGCTCCGCTTGGACGTCAAACCACTCTGTTAGAAACTATAAGAAATACGGACTATTGGACATACATAATAAGATGCTACGGAAAATTTGATGGCTATTGTGCATATTTCGCATTTCCTGCCAGCCACATGAAAGAACTCGAAAAATACATAAAAGAGGCCAAAAACTTACAAGTCTTCACTCACTCCCAATTTTTTTGGACAACAAACTCTCGTGTAATCCCCCCAAATTTCTCCTTATATGATTTTAAAAAGAAAGAATGGACAATTTTGTGGGAAAAATGGGTAAACGATGTATTGACTGGTTCGAGCGAGTTACCAGAGGCTATAAAAGAACCTTATGAATACCCAGTATTAGTTGATAAAAAGGATTTGTTGATAATAAAGGAACTTCAAAAGGATGAGTCTATAGAGTTTAAAAAACTGGCTGAAATAGTTGGAATCACTCCGCAAAGTGTTAGTTTTCGCTATCATAAACACATCCTCGGACGAAATCTTATAATTGATCATGTCGTGGATGTTTACCCATTCCCACCTCCATTGTCTGATTTATACGTCTTCATTATCAATTTTAATAATGAAAAAAATCTTGCCAAGTTTGCTAATACTTGTGAAAACAGTCCTTTTGTGGTTAGTTATTCTAAGATTATAGGGAGAGATTCTTTAATTGTAAATGTTTACATTTTGAAGACGGATTTTCCGAATCTTATTAAAGCATTAAATTCTTTATTCACGAAAAACTTGATTAAAAGTTTTACTTATGCAACTTTGGACCCAACATCATATAGGCGGCAAACAATATCCTACGAATATTTTGAAAATGGAAAGTGGATCTACACTTCTGAAGAGAAAATAAAAAAATTGAGAGAAATCTGCCGAACCCATTAATTAATGCACATTGTATTCCGAAAGTTTTATCTTCAAATTCACAATAAAATAAAGTTTTGTTGCAAAAAATAATATGCAAAAAATAATATAAAGCTGGAGTTTCTCATGTCAAAAGAAAGAAAGAAGATATATGCTACAGGAATTTTCACCATTAATGTTGTGGCAATAGACGATAAAAGTTTTGAATGGTTAGATGCTATAGATTTTGATCTTGCGGCAGTTGCAAAGGGAATTGGAGCCGACATCGGCCGCAAAGTTAAAGCCACAATAACCATGGAACTTGTGGAAGAACCATGTATAATATGTGGCAAACTGACAACAGGAGACAAAATATGTCAAAACTGCGGAAAAGTCATATGCGACGAATGCGCAAAAATAGAAGAATCAAATAGATACTGCCCCATATGCCAAGTCTTAAAACAACAAGCTCAACCAAACATAACATAAGTTCATCAATTCCCCATCTCCCCCCAACTTATGTTCAAGATTCTATTTTTATCTTCTAAAATTCCGAAAGAAAATCCCTCATTTTTTAGCAAAATTCCTTATAACAATCCTTTTCGTCTCTAAAATCTAATGCCAACAACCTCATCAGACAACTATCCACATAAAATTTACAATAAAAACAGAATTCTCAGCGAACAAAAGACAGCAGAAAAATCAGAAATAAACAAACCCACTTTAAAAGGAATTGAAAAGCTTGACCCAGGAGATCTCGTATGCATATTTTGGAACGACGCAAGCATAGGCTCCAGCTTCACCACCGCCGGAATTCCAGTTCCTGTTAAAAGCGTAGGCATATACATAGGCTACGCTGGAGACCCAAAACATGCAATTCTCTGCCAAAACGACTTCTCATACAACCTCGAACTGCAC
>QMYO01000404.1 GCA_003662715.1 Candidatus Bathyarchaeota archaeon
CTCTTCGCCTTGTTTGGCTGACTCATTGTATGTATGAAGAAAATATGTGACTACAAGGCAATTCTTACCATTTGGCGATTTCAGCCATGTAAAGGTTGGGTTTGCAATTGAGACGGAGCCTTTGTGGGTTGTGATGTTAAGCTTATGGAACGTTTTATTTGAATGGTCATAAAGAAATATGCCCCAAGTGCCGTCATTACCCTTGACTTTTTGTGCTTCCTGCAAGCTAAAGTTTCTTCCAAAAATTTGTCCGTAATCTCTATCTCCCACATGGCCTTCAAGTAAGTACTCGTCCCTCAGCTTCTGATTATAACAATCTAGCGGTCTCGTTTCGTTCCAAACCCATCTGTTAATATCTTCTAGATTATCTAATGGAATCCATAAGGAACCGATGGCCACGTTGTCTACGACACCGTTATCGTAATGGAAACCTACACTGAGATGCATCATTGGACCTTTCAAAGTGATATTATAAACGTTTGGTGTCCCTTCGTGTACGTTTATGTTCTGGTTGAAACTTGATCTTTCAACGTCATATACTGCGTCTGGACTAGCAGTTTCGCTTAGAAGCGTTGATAAATTTGAGTAATAATGGAATGTCAGGTGGGACCAACTCTCATTTTCCTCCTTTTCAAAGGCAATAATGTACGCGCCGTTTGGGGCTAGAGCGATAGCTGGTTGAGAAGCACGCAGCTCAATCGTTCTAACATAGGTCCAATTGAGCAAATCAGTCGAATTCGCTAATCTAACTTGAAAAGTTCCTCTAATAAAAGAATGATAAACGCCGAGATAGACGCGTTCTGAGATTTGTATGATTTTAATCGTATCTAAACCGGTTCCTTGGTTGTCTTTTGCATTATAGCGATATTGAGTTGGAGGTAAATCCTTGACATTTTCGGATATTTCCACCATTAAATCAAAAAAGGAGCCATTTTGCACATCTGAACTTTTTGCCACAGGTAAGGCTGAAACGATTAATATGATTGTGAAAATCAAAACTGGAAACTTCTTCATTTCCAGTTCTCCAGTCTTGTGTTATAGACTGGTTATTAACCTGTATATAAAAACTCCGTTAAACTCTACCCGCCATATAAACTCAGCGGGTTACATTGCCAAGAAAGAAGTATAGAATGGTTGGGCTTCCAGAAGAGTTATACCTAAAAATTGAGACAATAGTTAATGCTAGCATGTACGGTTATGCTTAAGTATCGGAGTTCGTTAAAGACGCTGTCAGAAGAAGACTTGAAGAGCTAGCTCACCTCAAAGAAACAAGGGAAACTTGAAAAAGCGCTACTAACAACTACAACTTTTCATTTCTAGCAGTTGGCTATGCTTAAGAAAGAGAAGGTCATTGTGTGGTTTCTTTCCATTTCTCAATAAGTAGTTTGTCGTCTCCCAATTTGAAGCTTATCTTCACGAAAACACTGTCTGAGCCTTTGAAGGGAAACATGCTGTCTTCAGCCAAGTCTTTTGGTAAGTAGATTAAATATTTACCGTCCTTTCTCCTGAATAAGCGTCCTCTACCTTCATTAACCATTAATTTCACCATCCTTTGTTTTTAACAGTGTAACTTATAAAAATATTTCAGTCTATCGTTTATATGTAAATTCCTCTAGATTTTTCGTTGAATCTTGAATTCGCAGCGGCTGTCTCCTAAAAGAGATGTGCTTTGTTTTGGAGCATGTCTTCTTTTGGAATATCCCTTTTAGGCGTGTCTGTCTAATCTTCTAGTAGGGATCTAATAACATAGGTTTGGCGTTGATTTACGTTGTTACCGAATTATGAGGAGGATGCGAGTAAGCGTAGAGAACGCTTTCGTATTATAGCGGATGTATTAAAGGCTGCTAAAAGGGGTGTAACTAAAACTGAGATAATGTATAAGGCGGGTCTAAGCTTTGCCCTATTAACCCAGTATTTGTCTCTTCTTGTGAAAGCTGAGCTGATTGAGAGCAACAAAATAAATAAAAGGACAATTTACCAAACGACAACTAAGGGACGTCAATTCCTTCAACGTTATGGAGAAATGGAACATTTACTGCAAAGGAACACAACTCATGATGTTCGCATACTCCAATGAAAAGCAGAAACGAATTGTTACAAACGATTGCCAAGTCATAATAAGAATTCTAGTAGAGAATCGATATTCTATTATTATTTTCTTCCTCTGTCACGGGCAGAGCTTGTTTTAGTTCTCTGAAGGCTTTGACTACAATTCTACCTCTCTGGGTTATTGCATAAACGACTCTTTTTTTCTCCAAGTTTCTTTCTTCCACCAAGCCCTGTTTAACTAGGGAGTTCAAACGCTCTTTGAGAGCACTACAGTTTAGGTTGGACTTGTACATGATATGAGTTAACTTCAACGGTCCGTGATGAACCAAAACCTCTAGGATGTCGATGTACATTTCGAGTTTAGACCTTCGCATCCGTACACTTCCTACCTTATCTTCAACTTTTTGATATAAACCATTTATGCACACAAAATACCTACGCACCCTAAAGAAAGAAAAGCTGAATTAACAATACACTGTTCTGAAGATTTAAACTCCATCAATTTCAGCACCATATTCAAGTTTCGTGTGTGAGCCGAAGAAAAATCATCAAAGATATCTTGAAGAACAAACTAAAGAATAGTGAATTTGCAGAGTAGTATGAATAAACCTTTCTATGCCAGCCTTTTTTCGAAAAGTTATTTTTACAGCTTATCTTCTGCTCGATTTCCCTAAGTCCAACGTAAGGAACTTTACCAGCATTTAAAGCCTGAACCATACCCAAAAGAGCTGTTGTTTATTCTATTTTTGAAATTTTGATTGCCTTCATACCTTGCTGTGTTTTTTCAACTTCAAACTTCACAGTGTCTCCGGCTTCTAGTTTTTGCTTTTTC
>QMYO01000405.1 GCA_003662715.1 Candidatus Bathyarchaeota archaeon
ATGCTTCCTTTATGGCTGTCGCCAACACAAGTGCGCATAATCCCCATGTCAGACAAATACCTCGCAGAAGTGGAGAAAATAGCTGAAGAAATAGAGGCTCAAAGCATACGTGTTGACATTGATGACCGTCCCTTAACATTGCAGAAAAGAATTCGCGAAGCCGAAATGGAGTGGGTTCCATACATAATTGTTGTTGGACAAAAAGAATTGGATTCTGATACGCTTCCAGTGCGGGAGAGAAGGTCTGGGAAGATACGGAAAATGAAACTTAAAGAGCTGATAGACGAGATAGAGAAAATTGTGAAAGGCAAACCTTTCAAGCCGCTACCAATACCCAAACATCTTTCTAAACGACCACAGTTCTACGGTTAATGAATGGATAGAAACCAGTCATTTTTGCGAAAAATATATCAAACTACAATGTGATAGACTAGATTCTTCAGCTTGGAGGATAATAGTTTGGAAAAAGAACTACTTATCTATATAAACGGAGAATACTATCCTAAATCTCAAGCAAAAATTTCAGTTTACGATCATGGTCTACTTTACGGCGACGGCGTCTTTGAAGGAATCCGCGCATACAACGGCATAGTATTCAAACTGAAAGAACACATTGACAGACTCTATCGTTCAGCAAATGTGATCATGCTTGACATCCCGTTAACAAAAGAGGAAATGATAAACGCTGTTTTAGAAACGTTGCGGAAAAACAATCTGCGAGACGCTTACATACGTTTGGTTGTCACAAGAGGGATCGGTGATCTAGGACTTGACCCAAGGAAATGTCCAAAACCCACAGTGATCATCATAACTGACGTTATAAAATTACATTCAATTGAAGCAAAGAAGAAAGGAATAAAAGCAATTATTACATGGGTGAAAAGAGACCCTGTAGATGCAACATCCCATGAGGTCAAATCTCTAAACTATCTGAACAGCATATTAGGAAAAATTGAAGCGAACATAGCAGGGTTCGACGAAGCCATATGCCTAGACAAAAACGGCCACATAAGCGAAGGAGTAGCCGAAAACATTTTCATAGTGAAAAATGAAAAAGTCATAACTCCCCCAACATCAACCGGTGCCCTAGTTGGAATAACGAGAAACGTTGTTATGAAAATAGCCTCAAACCTCGGATACACCGTTGTTGAAGCCAACATAACACCCACCGACTTGTTCACAGCAGATGAAGCTTTCTTCACAGGAACAGCAGCCGAAATAGTTCCAATAGTAGAGGTTAACAGAAGGATAATAGGTGACGGTAAACCTGGACCTATAACGCAGCGTTTAATGCAAGAGTTTGAAAGGGTTATCCAAGATCATAAAGAGGGGACACCTATTTACCAATAAATCGGTTACAAAAGTAGAAACCAATAATTTGGTTCCAAAAAATATATTAAATCCTAAATATGAACGTAGCTTCTCAGCTGGGTGAAGAAGCTTGGAAACCTTACTATTAACCGATAATGAAGTAAAGCAGCTTCTCTCTATGAGCGAAGTTATGGAAGCTGTTGAATCAGCCTTCAAAGAGAAGGGGCTTAAACGTGTACAGATGCCAGCGAAAATTTACCTATTCTACAAAAAGTATAATGGCGACCTTCGAACGATGCCGTCATACCTGGAAGAACTTGATACATCAGCGGTAAAAATAGTGAATGTACACCCAGACAACAGAAAGAAATACAATCTTCCAACAGTTATGGCTGTAATTGTGCTAATAAATCCTGAAAATGGAGCTCCAATAGCGATAATGGGAGGCACAACAGTAACAGATATGAGAACAGGAGCTGCGGGGGGAGTAGCAGCCAAATACCTTGCAAGAAAAGACTCGAAAATAGTAGGTCTTGTTGGGGCAGGAGCCCAGGCTAGAACTCAGCTAATGGCGCTTCTTGAGGTCTATAAAAGACTAGAAGAAGTCAGGGTGTGGAGCCGAAGTAAAGAGACAAAACAAAAGTTTGTGGCTGAAACAGAACCAATCTACGGACACCTATGCAAAATAACGGCGGTAGAGACGATAAAAGAAGCGGTTGAAGGGGCAGACATAGTTGTAACCACAACTCCCTCGAGACAGCCTTTAATCATGAACACCATGGTTTCTTCAGGGACGCACTTCAACTGCATAGGTGCTGACGCACCCGGAAAAGAGGAACTGGACCCAACCATCCTAAAAAGGGCGAAAATAGTTGTTGACGATTGGGAACAAGCATCCCATAGCGGAGAAATAAATGTTCCACTAAGCCAAGGGATAATAACAAAGGAAAACATATGGGCGGAGATAGGTGAGATTGTTGCTGGATTAAAGCCTGGCAGAGAAAAACCAGATGAGATAACAGTTTTTACGTCAACAGGTTTAGCAATTCAAGACGCGGTTACAGCTAAAATCGCTTATGACAAGGCAGTAGAGAAGAAAATTGGAAGATGGATTCCAATAACATAAAGCTCCTTTTCAGCTCTTTTTGCTAACAATCCTGCATATACAAACATCGCGGATAGCATATTCTATAGTGCGAACTCTTTCAGTAACGTTTATGGTGGTCAAGCTCTAGCCCTTCTGGAATTACGTCTTTTTATTCTTACCAAAAATAAAGTTTGTGGAGAATTTAGGAAGCGGGAATCAAATATTCATATGGTGGAGTTTCTATTCCTTCGTCAGAAACAACCGTTACTGTTATGGTTTGTCCTTTGTATTCGCTCCAGTTGAATGCGCATAAAACTATGGTGGTGTTGCCTATGTTCACAGTTATCTGGTTTGCTGGAAGTATTTGTTCTAGTTTTGTCTGATTTGGAAGAACTATTATTATTTTTGCGAGAGTTAGATTCCACACAGAATAATTCATGTTCTCAACTGTAATATTCAAGTATTTTACACCGTTAATTTCC
>QMYO01000406.1 GCA_003662715.1 Candidatus Bathyarchaeota archaeon
GATATCGCTGTTAATGCTGTGAAACAGATCGTTGAGGAGAGGGGTGAGAGAAGAGTCGCGGACATCGGCAACATTCAGATTGTTACGAAGGAGGGAAAGAGTCTCTCCGACACCCAGCTGGTAAAGGGCATAATCATCGACAAGGAAGTTGTGCATCCTGGGAGGCCCAAGCGAGCTGAAAACGCGAGGATAGCTTTGATTGACTGCCCGCTGGAGATGGAGAAGGGAGAGTTCGATGCTAAGATCAGGATAAAGGATCCTACACAAATGAAGGCGTTCTTGGACAAAGAAACCAGCATGTTTAAGGAGATGATTGGAAAGATTAAGGCTTCAGGCGCCAATATCGTGTTTTGCCAGAAGGGGATCGACGACCTAGCTCAGCACTTTTTGGCTAAGGAGGGAATCATAGCTGCTCAAAGGGTTCAAAAGTACAACATGGAGAAGCTTGCTAAGGCTACTGGAGGAAGAGTTGTTACAAACCTGGACGACTTGAAGCGTCAAGACGTGGGGAAGGCGGGGCTGGTTGAGGAGCGAAAGATCGGTGAAGATAAGCTGATCTTTGTGGAGGAGTGCAAGGACCCGCGTTCGGTTGCTGTTTTGATTAGAGCTGGTCTTAAGAGAATGGTGGACGAAGCGGAGAGGGCCATACATGATGCACTTTCGGTTGTTGCGGATGTGATTGAACATGATAAGATTGTTGCGGGCGGGGGAGCCATCGAATCAGAGATCGCCAAAGGGCTTCGTGGGTACGCGCCTAAGGTTGGTGGGAGGGAGCAACTTGCTGTTGAGGCGTTCGCCGATTCTGTGGAGATTGTACCTAAGACGCTGGCTGAAAATGCTGGTCTTGAGTCCATTGATATACTTGTGGCGTTGAGGGCGGCTCATGAAAAGCCGAAGGGACATCTGATGGGTGTCGATGTTTTCACAGGTAAGATCGTTGATATGCATGAAAAAGGTGTGATTGAACCTTCGCTTGTGAAGGAGCAGGCGATGAAGTCGGCGATCGAAGTGGCGTCCATGATTTTGAGGATCGACGACGTGATTGCGGCAACGAGGCCTAAGGAGTGGAAGGCGCCGCCGCTAGAAGAAGGTATGGAAGAATAGTATTAATCGTCTGTGAAGTCCATGTGCCCTCTTTTTTGGTTTGATTAGCTTGCGCGTGCGCAAAAAAGATTTTTAGGTTTCAGTGTTCTATATGCAGTATTGCTGGTATAAAAAAGGGTTTAGTGAGGATACTTTAGGTTGGTTGATCGTCCCCGTAGTGGTCGGCGTAAGCATCGCGATCGTTTGTCTATTATGGCTGAAATTCTGAAGGGAGCTAGAGAAGGCTTGCTTAGGACGCAGATCGCGTATAAGGCAGGTTTGAGCTCTGCCCAGTTAAGAGAGTTCCTACCTGTCCTTTTGGATTCGGGTCTTCTCGAGATTGATGAAACCGCGAAGAATACTATCTACAGGACAACAAATAAGGGTTTAAGATATATTCAGTGCCATACGGAAATTGGAGAATTGTTGAAAAAGACGCGTACACGCCTCAACATTAAGGAGGGAGAGATGGCTGTTGTGACGTATACGTCAGCCGTAGACAAAATGAAAGTCTTCTCAGCTTTTGTACGTGAGGGGTTAGAGAACGGTGATCTAGTCGATTACACTTACCCTGATGAGGAGGCTGAAACCGTTAGGGCTAAGCTTAAGGAACATGGAATTGATGTAGAAAAATATGAAAGAAAAGGTGCATTAGTTCTGACTAGTTTATCTGAGTGGTACATGCCAGACGGCAAATTCGATAAGGAAAGAGTGTTCAGGATGGAGTTTGAAACGCGGGCTGAGGCTAAAAGGAAGGGATATAAACATTACAGAGCACTTGAAGACCTTGGCGATTTCTCCTTCCTAAACGGACAATGGAAAATATACACAGACTATTGGGATAACCCCATATGGGAAATTCCTTCAGGCGCCTACACAGAGTTACTTGATTATACTCCTTTTGTGATAGAGTTGGTTGCGTTTAACGTTGAGGGCATAGGTGAGGCGCAGCTTGCTGAAATGTTTAAAGCTTTTTGGGTGGGAAAGCCTGAATACACCGTGTTTATTGACCTATTAGAGTACACAAACGCTTTCGCTAAACTTCTAAATATATCCCACAAGGAGCTTGTTGGCCGCAAGATTTTACTAGAATTTGACCCTGCTTCTGAATATGAGAAAGTTATTCAGAGTTTGGTAAAGGAAGCTATAGCCAACGTTTGTCCCGTATTTGTCTTTACGTCACCCGCAAGTATTCTCCATGCGTCTTTAGCTAAACAGGCAACAGTTAAATTCTTCCTTTTGTCAACCTCTACTCCGACGCCAGAGTCGAAAGCTGAAAACGAAGTAATTCTGCCAGCCAAAAACATGACTTTACTTACGGACGCCTTGAACAAAGTTTTAGATGAATACGCTCTCGCAAACGTTTTTATGGTCTTTGATAAACTCTCCGAACTCATAAATCTGGTGGGCTTTGATAAAACATACAAGTTTCTGCTTGATGTGACAGAAATGCTCCACCAATCTGAAGTGACTGCCATTTTTCTCCTTAATAAAAGCGCTCATGAACTCCAAATAATTTCTCACATAAGAGAACTATTCCAAAACCTACTAACCTACGATAAAGACGGATTAAAAGTCGTAAAGATTTCATAGGCGCGTGTATACACGATACATTAAATCCTCTCCTTTATTGATCATTTATATCATTGGTAATTTTTTTCTAGAAAAATTTACGGTGAAAGTTTTAAATATAAGTAGTACAGAAAAATAGGAAACGTCAGAATTTGACTATAAATTAAAAGAAAGGAGAGTAATAACAATTAGCAAAAAGAAGATCAGTCGAAGGGACTTTTTGAA
>QMYO01000407.1 GCA_003662715.1 Candidatus Bathyarchaeota archaeon
ATCCATGACGATGTTTATGGCTCTTTCTAACGAGATTCGATGTCCAATGCTGACGTAGATTGGTTTTTGCCCTGATTTTGTAATTAAAGCTGCTCCTATGACTTCTCCTTTATCAGTAATGGGTGTCCACTTTTGATTCTTTAAAGGTTCAACTTTGCCGCATAGCAAGCTTTTCGCAACTCCAATCGTTGGTCTGTTTATTTCTAAGCCAAAATGAGCTGCAAACCCCAAACGGTAGGGATGGGCTATTCCATGACCATCAACAAGGAAAACGTCTGGCTGCACTTGCAATTTGTTTATGGCTGAAAGGGTTGGCTGGAGTTCTCTAAAGGATAGTAGTGTTGGTATGTAGGGGAACTGTGTTTTGAGGTGGGCTACTTGTGATTCTATGAGTGATAGTGAATTGAAGTTTAGAACGGCAACTGCGGCAATGGATGTTCCCTGTGCATATGCAACGTCTACGCCAGCCACGTAATTGATATTGTCGGGGAGCTTGTCTTCTCGTATCACTTTTTCAGATAATTGCAACTGCATTTTGTGCGCTTTTTCGATAGAAAGTTTCTGGTTAAGCTTAATCAGCAATCTCTGCTCGAACTCCGATGAAGACGGGTCCAGTTATTTCAATCTTCTTGTTATTGCTCATTATGAACCGCCGAGCTACATCGCTTACCTTAACGTTAACGTCGCTGGGATTCTTCGCCATCTTCACCCTAACTTTAACGCTTTTTCGCCCTAAACCTACAGCTTCTTCAATTTTTGCTGCTGCTAGAGAGGCTACCGCATCGAGGTAGCTGAACCCAACTGAAACCCCCATTTCCCTAACCTTCCTTGTTTTTCTAACTATAGCTTCCCGTTCCAAGCGGCTTTCAGGAATGCCCAGCACATTTCCATCATGAACATAGATGGAGTTGCGGGCGGCGGGACCCAGCAATTTAGTGCCCACGTCGGTTTCGTAAACATAAACCTTAACGTTCTTTCCAGACAGTTTTCCTTCATATGCTAAGAATTCGCATGGAGCTGAGGCGTCAGCGTGTTTCAGCGCTGTAGATATGATTTGTTTCTGTATCTTTGCACCCTCTCTGGTTTGCGGTTTGACTTCAACATCAACCATTTTTGCGATTTCAGCGTCAGACAGCGCTTGTTCAACATAAAACTGTGGGAACACAAGCCTCCTAACATCAGTTTCACCATGCATCGCTGAGGCTACTCGTTCCACTCCTATCCCCACGTTGAGAACGGGATGTTCAAGGTCATACCTTGCAAGCGCAATGGGATTATACAGTCCGTAGTTGGCTATTTCGAGCCATTTGTTCATGCTAGGATGGAAGATGTAGCCTTCGTATTCTGTTCCAGGCGTGTAATATCTAGAGGTTACTTTCTTTTGAACGAAACGGAAGCGTTTGAAACCTAAGGGCTTCAAAATGGCTTTTGTTATTTCTTCCCCGTCTCTAACATCCAGTGTTTCATCCATAACCACGCAGCTTGCGGAATAATGTACACGAAGATGGGTGGGGTCTTCCCTCTGCTCACGTCGAAAGCGAATGTCCACGGAGAACAGTTTTATAGGTAGCTCAAGCTTATACCGCAACGCTTGCAGAGTGAGAAACCAAGCGCTTGTCATATGAGACCGTAACGTGAGAGTGGAAGGTTCTGGTTTCAGAGCGGCAAACTCTGGAAAAACTTTAGACAAAACAAGCGTAGCTGTGCTATCAGATATGTTGAGAGCTTCAGCGATTTTCTCCACCAAATCATCTGATTCTATCTCTCCCTTCTTATAATCACGTAGCACCCGCTGCAGAGCTTCAGTCTTCTTCTCAGTTAGCTGAACTCCGCAACGTTCAATTTCCTTACACTTCGCCTTGCTTAAACCAATGTCGGGTCGAGGCAGCGTCGCCAAATAGTAGCAGCGGTCGAGTATAACTGGAGCCTCTGAACCATATTGTTTGTAGACTTCGGTTTCATCCACAATAATGGGATTTGAGACTTCTATGAAACCCAGCTCTAAAAAGGATTGGCGCATCCTTTGAAGAAGACTATAAAGGGGGTGAGACTTGCCGTCCTTTCCAGAAACAAGCTTAAGTCTCTTCTTGGATTTGGGTAGAAACTGTGCGCTTTTGCGCCAAACGCTTTCGAATCCCTCTTTTTCAACCAGTTTCAAGATTTCATCGGTTCTTAGTTTTCCCAACCTTTGTTTTCCTCCTAATGGTTTTTTCCAGCTCTTTGATGGAGCGTTCTAGAGAGCTCCTTCTAGCCTCCAAGGTAACGTCTCCTCTTGTAATTTCGATGAGATGTCTGGCAACGTCGCATTTTCTCCGAAGCCCTGAGACTAGAAGGAAAGCATCATCCATACCCGTTAACTCAACGTAAATTTGCTCCATTACTTGCATACATTTTTCCGCAGTTTCCACTTTTCCCCTCCGAATTGAATCGAGGGCTCTGCGCCTGAACTCTCCGATAACGTCTGCTAGTCCGAGCACGTAGGAAACTGATGAAATTCCTAATTCTTCTGGGCTGATGAAGCGGTCTTCCTTAATTAGCACGAGGAATACGTGCGCTTCGGTGTATTCCTCAAATGCAGCGTTGACTAAGCCTGTGTGAACAAGTTCTGGATAATCTTTTGAGATGCTCTTGAGTTTAGTGAGAATTTTATTCGCCTCGCCAAGCATTTTTTTTGCTTCATCAAATCTTTCCTGGTGCGTAAAGAGAATTGCCTGCTTAGATAGGCGAGTTGCTTTGCGCATGTCCCTTTGAAGTTCTTGTCGAACTTCCTCTTTTTTCATTAGTTCTTCTTGAATGTTTTTTAGAAGAGATTTTAACGACACAATATACACAACCGTGCACGTCGAAATGTGCATTAAGCGAGCTTAATAGGTTTATTC
>QMYO01000408.1 GCA_003662715.1 Candidatus Bathyarchaeota archaeon
CCCGTTTCTCGAAGAGTTCCATGCAACAATATGATCGCTCAAGTTTAAAGATAAACCGTTCAAAACTAAACTATTCATCTCAACTCTTGAAGCATTTTCTTGGTAATCAAATGAAAAGGTTAAGGGAGTTTCCCATACGCTTTCATCCGCTACGAAAACCGTAAAATTACAAAGCGACTGCAAACTGCTGAACGTTCGTTTTTCAATGGGTCCAAAACTTGTTGGTGCCTCTTGTGTTTGATTTCTGAATTTCACTTGAACCATATAGTAGGCACAATACCCTAAGTGATTTCCAATTCCCAGATGGATCCTATAGTTCTGATTCCTTGTAATGTTAAAAGGGTAATTTTCAGCCCTGCGATTTGAATCTAAAATCCAGAATTCCGTGAAAAACTCTGTCCTCGGATAAACCAAAACCCTACTTAGAAATGGTGAAGCAACGAGTAGGGCTAGTATCCCAACAATAACCCAATAAAAAAGGCTGTACTCCTTAATGCTCAATTAAACTTTCACCTAACTTCCTTCACGTTTTTTCAAAAAAACCCAAAATACAAAACCGCCCATAATAATAGCAACGGCTCCAACAGCAGACCCTACAACATTAACCGTGAAATCCCAATAATGCCTCTGAATTGCAATCTGCTTTAAAGCCTCAGCCTCATCAATGAATCCTGTTAAATTTCCTTCACACCAAACAGCAAAATTCCGAGCAGAATTAAAATTCCCCATTTCATAGGCCAAATGAGCCCTAGACAAAAGCATTCCAGCATCATTTAGTTGAGTTAATAAGTTTGAAATGTTTGCTCCAGCTTGTTCAGCTTCTAAGATGGCTTGATAAGCAGACACTAAAGTGTTCTCAGCGTTTTCAATGCTAGCAGCTGCAGTGTCTTCTGAGCTGGATGCGAATACGTTGGACATAAAAATGGATGCTGAAAATACTGAAATAACTATTAATAGTAAGAGGTTTGAAGGTGACTTAGCAATCTTATTCATTTTTTCTCATCACTTGTGTTGGAGCACATCTTTTGTAAGAGTAGCTCGTCTTTGCGGGCGCCTTCAAAATGTTCTTCAAGTTGGGCACAGCGGTCACAATATTCCTCGTATTTTTTGAGAAAAACTTTGCCTTTTCCTGTAGTTACATATATCTTTTTGTCTTTATCAACGCTGATTAGGTCAGCTTCCAAGGTTTCGGCTAGGTATCGTTTCAGAAGGTCATAACTTAAATTGGCTTGATACATAATCCTTGTTTTCTTAGCCCCATCTTCGGCTACGATAAGAATGTCTGCTATAATCTGAAGTCTGCTTCGGTATTTGCTGTTATTTCTCACAACCTGTACCATAATCTTGTCCAACCAATTGCGCGGCTAAGGAACGGGTTACAAAATTAATTACGGCTTAATCTTAATGAGCATCCATGTTTGGTTTGAATCAGAAAACTTGGAGTTTGTCTGCTAGTAGTGTAGCCAGCCCCTTCCACCCTTCTTTTTCTGCTGATTTTTTGGGCGTTCTTTCTTTTGTGGTGGTTCTCTTCTTCTTTTAATGGAGGGTTTCTGTTTGTTTAAGACATTTCTGATGAATTTGCCCCATCCGCCAACTGAAGGACTGGGAGGGATTGCGTTTGGGATTTCAGGGGGTTTGTGGCGTTCTAGGATTTCCGTGAAGTCTAGGGGTTTGAAGTCTCTTGTGGCGATGATGACTATGCCTCGGTCCACGAATAATGATGAATAGTCTTTGCTGGCTATTCCTTCGGCTCTCACTTTGTCGTCTATTCTTTCTCGCCACATCATCTTCCAGGTGGTTCTTAATTCGTCGATGAATGCTTTCCATTCCATGCGTTCCACTATGTAATCCCTCCCTGAAGGGAGCGGATGAGAAAAGTTGAATGTTTTGTTTTATTCATTTTTACATGTCAACTCTTCACCGAGGTCCTTCCCGTTTTCATCTATGAATATTTTCATGAGTAGCCCGATAGGCACATTTCTTTTGGAGAAATGTTTCGTGTTGTTGGTAATCTTCTCCTTTATTGACAATGTTTGTACTCCTTTGATGCGCTGTTGCCTTAATTCATGGTCACAGCGGCAATGCAACAATTATTTTGTCTTTATCGATTATATAAAGACGTAAGGAAAGAACTTCTTGAGTGAAGTTCTAGAACTTTATTATCAGAAGTTCTAGTAAATTCTGTAGTGTCTTATAAAAAGAGGTTTCACAAGTCATTTATTCTTTTACAGCACTTTACGCTTTCAGCGAGGAAGCTGTATTGTTGATGATTGATGCGGTTCTGGGGTTGCTCAAAGATGGAAAATGGCATGATTTGGTGGAAATTGCAAAAAAATGTGGATTACATGAGTTTAGAGTGGAAATGATTATGAGCTTCCTGTCGGATTATGACTTCATTGAATTTAACAAAAAAAGTCGAAGAGTGAAACTCCGTCCTTTGACACGTGAGTTCATTGATGAAATTCATCGTGTTGAAGAGGAGGAAGCCATGAGGGCTTTAAGGTTGCGATAGGCTAGAAGAAAGTCTTGTCCTTTGGCTGTGGTTTCATAGAATATTGTCTTGTTGCTTTTGTTTTCTGAGACTCTTTTCAAGAGTTTCATGCCTAAAAGAAGTTTTAAGTAACTTTGAAGCTGTCTGTAGCTGAGGTTGCATGCGTACATGATGCGGGTTTTTCTTGCTCCTTCAACTGCTTCGTTTAGGATGCTTGCCATTATGTCTATTTGGGTTCGCATCTGACTTAGAGATGGAGTAAGCTTTCCAGTAGCTTTGGGCTGTACCAAAGGAAACACCGAGATATATTTTTAATGGGCAAAATATTTGTTATAACTATATGTGCCTATTAAGCTTTTGCCAAAAGATTGGTACACACTTAGTTC
>QMYO01000409.1 GCA_003662715.1 Candidatus Bathyarchaeota archaeon
ACCAACTCTGGATTTATATCGTAGATGGCAACGTCAGCATCTGCTCCCACTCCAAGCTGACCCTTCTGCGTTAAGCCAAGAGCTTTAGCTTGACCCGCACGAGTAACAATAGCTATTTCATAAAAGCTGTATTCCCGTTTGATGGTTGGAAGTAAACTTTTTCGCCTAGCCCGCTTGTGAATTTTACTTATTGTCTTCTTCCTCGCCACTTGACTCATAAGCCATGTTATGATGGTTGGGTAGGAAGTGAATGGTCCGCCATTAGGATGGTCTGTTGTTAAGTAAATTTTCCAAGGATTTTCAATTAAAAGAGCAAGCTCAAGCCCAATTGACCATTGAGTTGCATTAACAGCACTCTTACGTCTATATCTAAAAGGCACAATACCCGCACTCGTCTCGGTCTCTACGTCATGGTTAACCCATTTGTTTCCCGTCAATTGATAGAGACCGTATTGGAATGGACCGTCAGCCGTCATGGTGGTTGTATCTGTGAAAATCACTTGCCCCATGTCAAGGGTTACATGACTGTGATGATTGACATATTTTGCGATTTCTTCTGCTCCAGAGCTCATGGTTTGCCAGTTTGAGCCTTTAAAAGCGCTGAACTGGCAGTGAGTAATATGTATATTGGGGCAGTTCTCTTCTGCCAAGTCTTCAACACACCTCATTGTTTCTAGGGTTGTGATATAATTTCCTGGCTTTCCAAGGTTATTTGTATGTACATGAATTGTGTGAGGCATGTTAAGGAGCTTATTTACTTTACATAACCCACGAATAATTTCCCTAGGTGTAATATTAAAATGCGGAACAGAATCGTCAATGCCTTTAACGTTTCTTCCAAAGCCCCACGCTTCTAAGCCACCTGGATTAACAATTTTTATGGCGTACCCCCTTGTAGCAACCATCATCCATGCCACATGAGCAGCACACTCTTCTATCAAACCGTCTCGCAAATGCTCCAGGACAAACCACCAGTCTCCCAACAAAGGGTATGTAGCCTTATCTAGCATTGGTATATCATCAAGTTCCTCATGGGTGTGGCGAGCCTCAAGAGGAGGCATTGAGGGGTTCATCACCGTAGTGTAGCCCATTCTGGAGTAGCGATAGCCCGTTGTGAAAGTGGAGGGAATTGAGTAGCCTACTCCAGATCGGGTTATGGCCGTTTTCGTTTCCACGTCTCTAAAGTGGTCTTCAGGTCGTAAAAGGCGACCTGTATTCACTTCAGCGCCAGCAATGTGGGAGTGGATGTCAACTCCCCCAGGCATTACTATCATTCCTGAGGCGTCGATGACTTTCGCCTTTTTCTCATTGGCTTTTTCAACAATTTTTCCATTATTGATGGCAATGTCCATTTTTTCTCCATCTATGCGGTTGATGGGATCGTAAACAATTCCGTTCTTAATGATGAGTTCTGTCAGTTTGATGTCCTCCGTAATTTGCGAACTTTATGAAGGATTCTTCGCAATATTTCTACGTCAGAAAGACAGGTCTTTGGAGGCTCCACCACCTTCTTTAACGGTAAGGGAACATGGTCCATGCGGTAAGCGGTTCCTTCAGTTTCGATTCCCACGAAGGTGGACGGAATAACTACGTCCGCCATCAATGATGTCGGGGTCACTTCCGGATCAATTACGATGAGAGGATTTTTAGCTAGATGCTGGGCAGCCGCCTGTGGGAAGTGCGCAACTGGGTCCGATGCTACAATGAGTCCAGCGTCCGATTCTTCGCGGCTTAATATATCGATCACAGAAGTTTCTCCTGGATTGTATCGTGGATAGCCATGGGAAAAGTCAATAGCATAAGGATAGCCGGTTTGCCATGTGAATACGACATTTACGCCGGTTACGTTGAAGTGTCCTCGCATGGGCATGATAAGGAATTTTGTATGTTTATTTAAATCCCGAGTTAGAGAAATTGCAGCATCAATGTTTCGAAGTTTTCCTTCACTCATGGTTAGACCTAATCCAAAAAAGAAGATGCCTAACTCGCAATCTAACATGACATCAGCGACTTCTTCAAGGAGTTCAACGGGTATTCCTGCAACTTCGTCAACATTGAGTTCTTCATCTCGAATGAGCATGCGAAAGGCTTGGAAAAGCTCATAATCCTTGTTTGGTTTGACTTGAAGGAAATAGTCTGCTGCCTCAGCGGTGCGGGTTTTGCGAATGTCCACAACCACCATTTTTCTTTTCTTTCGGTACATGGTATAGGGTAGGTGGCGCTCAATTTTGGGAGCTTCAGGAATATCACGTCTAAGAATTAGATTGACAACTCTGCGAAGTCGTCTTCTAGATAGAACACCGCCTATACGCGAAAGGTGTTCTTTCCAAGTGCTTTTTTGAAATCTGCCTTCTGAAAACATTGTGTATCGTTCTATATGACGTGGATGGGCACTCCAAGGGTTGCTTGCCCAGTAGAAAATAAGGTCTGCTCTATGACGTAACTGTCCTAGTGTACAAGATACAATGCCTACATCTTGGGTGCTCAAAATAGATGGGCCGTGACAAACGGTAGATGTGTTATCAATGACTCCGCCAACCTCTTCAGCTAGTTCCAGTCCCACGCGGATTGCTTCACAACTCGTGCAGGCCCAACCATATAATATTGGATAGTTGGCATCTGCGAGAATTTTTGCGGCTTTTCCAATCGCCTCGTCCAACGAAGCTTCAATTAATTCACCATTTTTTCTAACAAGCGGTTTTAAACCTCGATGGATAGAATAGTTTAGAAATTTTGCTGCTCCTATGGCGCATGCGTTTTTAACATCTGTGATGACGTTGTTTTCCACTACTACCTCGATGTCGTCGCAAAGGGTGCCGCAAACGGGGCATGTTACTCCAGTAATGAGGGTCATGAATGTTTCACCTTATAGTAT
>QMYO01000410.1 GCA_003662715.1 Candidatus Bathyarchaeota archaeon
CCTTCTAGCCGGAGGCCTAGCCGGTTACGGAGTACACGAACTCGCAGAATACTCCGAGGAGACCAACGTAGACTTAGGATGGCTAGGCGAACAAGCCTATAACCTAGGGATTCCAGAAGGCAGCCCTCTACACCATAAAGGCGTAGCAGGCTCAGTACTAGCAGTGATGTTTGGATATACCGTGGAAGCCGAATGGATCAGGGTGATCGTCCACGTTGCGTACCTAGTCATAGCTCTACCTATGGTAATCTGGGTTTACAGGAAACGGACGGACACAAAGCCCATACATCAAAAGAGAGAAGCGACCCACGATCACTCATCACCAGAAACCCCAAGCCAAAATCATAGCGATTTTGGATAAACTGTATATATCATTTGTACACGTAAGAGAAATAACATTTAGAAGCCTTAGGCGAATTTTTATGTGTCTCGACCTTCTCATCTTTATGAGAGACCAATACTTCTTAACAAATAATATAAAACTTTATATAATATGACGAAAATGGTAAATATGTATAAACGTGAGCGAACATGAACGATCCTGAAATAAAACAGTTACTTGAAAAAATCCTCTGCATTTTAAAGTTAGTTCATTCCAAAGAAATAGTCAAGGAAAAAGAGCGCATTCTGAAAAACGAGACAAAGCGAAAAGTATATGACTTATGCGATGGGAATCACACTGTTACAGATATCGCTGTTGAGCTCAACACAACCCAACCAAATGTCTCATATCATTTGGCTTCTCTCCTTGAATCCGGACTGATCCTCTACAAAGATGTTGGAGGAAAAAGATATTATTCAAAGAGTTTGGAGTGAATTATGGTGAATGAGGAGAAGATAATAGAGAAGCTTGATGAACTAATTTTCTGGATAAAAATTTCAGTTATGCCTAATATTAGAAAAGAGATTATGGAAAATTTGAGAGACGAAATTGAAAAAATTGTTTACGAACTTTCTGATGGAAAACGAAGTAGCAGAGACATCGCCAGAATTGTCTCGAATAGAGGTAGTAGACGGATCACACACGTTACAGTTTTGAACATGTGGAAGAAATGGTCAATTTTGAATCTTGTGATACCAGCCCAAAGGAAAGGGCGATATAAAAAAATAACTTCACTAAAAGCGCTTGGGATTGAGTTGCCACCAGTAGAGGAGCTTTCTGAAACTGGTGAAGGTGTATGAATAAAGAGAACCAAAAGATAACGAGGATTCTATCAGTAGTTTATTGTGGAGCCCTTAAAAATCTCGAAATGCGTTTAAATTCATAAGAAAAAGGAGGAGGGAAGAAAGAAGACAACTGAAACATGAACTTCCAATTAATTGAGCAATAACAAAAGGAGGTGGATAAAACGAGTTGAGTGAGAAAACACTTGAGAAGATTCTGAAAAAAATGGATGTGTTGATAAAACTAGTTGCGATAAATATGCTTAAAAATAAAAATCTGACTGAACAGGTAGAAATTCTCTCAGAAATCGGTCTCCAACCAAAGCAAATCGCATCAATATTAGGAACTGATTCGAGTACTGTAAGAACGCTAAAAAGCCGAGTGAAGAAAAGAAAGTCTGGTTCTTCGCAATTGAAAAAAAGTAAATCTAAAGGGGAGAGTATTCATGAGCAAAGATAAAAAGAGAAGAAGAAGGGACGAACTTACGGAGCTTAAAGCCATAAGAAATTTGCTTATTCTGTTGTTGCTGAAAAATGGTGCTACCTCAAGCGAAATAGATATGGCAACGGGCATGGGCGCAAGTAACATACGAACAATGTTTCCTAGAGCGAAACGAAAAGGTAAGGTTTTAGAATGATTATCGAAACAACCGACATTAGATCTAGCCCTAATGAACAGATCGTACATGCCGCTAAGGTAATAGGGAGGTCTAAAGACCGACGGAAGGTCTTTGAAGCCATTTACAGAGGTAAGAAGCGAGTTAAGACTGTAGACGAAATTGTTGAGATGACTGACCTCAAGAGAATAAGAGTTCTGCAGGAAGCTCTAATTCTCTGCAACAACAGAATCGTGGAAAAAGTGAAGATCAACGGCAAATTAGCTTATAGAAAAGATGCTTTCTATTCCCAACACAAGAAAACAATTCTAAGACTAGCTGGTAATAAAAGCGCTTTAAATCAATATCCAACTAAATGGAATCCTAGGAGTCCAACAGTCGTAATCAGAGTCCCTATATCCCGCAAGGCAATAAATATCGAACAGATATTTATAGATGATATTGATTCATTTCACAAGGTAACTAAGATAACATTAGCACCGAAAAATAAAAATATACCCATTCTTGAAGAAACTTTCAAGAATGGCCTTCAAAAAATTCTAGGCGAAGAGGGAGAATTTAATGACTGGGGAGGAGAAAATGACGACATATTCTCTACAAGATTAATTCTTAAAGGCGAAAGGAAAACGGTTGCTTTTGGTCTGAAAGGAAAAGGCACGAAGGGAAAGCTGACGCCCAAGAAAATGGGGACTCAAGGTGACCAGATTCAAAGACTCTTTCGAACTCCAGCTGTTGTTTTCCTTGTACAATACTGGGGTCAAATATCTGAGAACGTTATTGAACAGATGAAGGCGTTTGCAATAATGAAATCTGTACTTGAGGGACAGAAGATATATTACGGCATAATAGATGGACAAGACACATTAAGATTACTTATAGCCTACAAAGACTGTTTTGGTCTAACAGATGATGATCTGAAAAGAGTTAGAATCTAGTCCGTCATATCAGTTGTTCAGATATCTGGGTGGATTTGGAGCCTCGGGCGGGATTTGAACCCGCGACAACCGCCTCTTCGGACTCTTTACCAAGGCGGTGCCCTAACCCGGCTGGGCCACCGAGGCCTAGAAAAATTTAGGGTTTAGGGCTGATTTTAA
>QMYO01000411.1 GCA_003662715.1 Candidatus Bathyarchaeota archaeon
CTGCAAGGCATGGTTCCTCAGTATTCCGTGTCCCCAAGATCCGCCGCCTTGCTGTTTCGAGTGGATGCCTGAAAACGTAGATTCGTTGAGGTAGTACCACTGTGCGGCTCTCTGCGGGTTGGGAATTTCGAAGGGTTCGTTCATTATGCCTATCAGTTGCTCGTACAACCATCTGCTGTAAGGCATCAGGCTGAGCTCGCTGAACAGTTGGAATGGATAATCTTTGATGCAAAGAATAAGGTTTACAACGTCTTTGCTTATGTCGTTGTAGACTTCAACGTTGCTACGTGGCTTGTTTAATAGTACGGAGCAGAAGCCGCCGAAAGGCTCAACATAACAGCCATGGTTGGGCATACGTGCGATTATGTCTTTTACGAGTCTTTGTTTTCCAGCGAAATAGTGACCGATGAATAAACCGGGGATTTCTATGGCGCCTGTTCTCTTAGCTTTTAATTGTTTATAAGCGGAGTAAACAGTTTCTCGGCCAGCCTCTAATCGTTTCACTACTTCTGGGATTTCTTTTCTGTTTTCTACAACCTGCTCGAGCATGGAAAGGTAGCCGTGGCTGACATTCAGTTTTTCTGCGGCTATTTCTCTTATTCTGCCACGGATCGAGCCAGCTTTGGCTCTGTCTCCGAGGATTTTCTTTAGAAGTTGGTATTCGTTGTAGATTTCAATTGGCGTCTTCTGTCTATACTTGTTGTGTTCAATTATCGCTAAAGCTGGATTCTTCACTGCCGAAATTATGCCAGGCAACTCAGCATATCCGAGTTGTTTTGCACATTGGAAGCGTCGAGCTCCACTTAGAATCGAATATTTGTCGTTGTCAAGTGTAACTATCAATGGCTCAAGAATGCCGTGTTCTCTTATGCTTTTCAATAGTTTCGCTTCTCTCTGAGGATCATTGACGTAGATTTGCTTGTTAATCGGGTGAATCTTGAGCTTGTCTATGGGAATCATTATTACCGTATTGTCACAAGTTTCTTTCCAATGCCTAGAATTCATGGAATCCATTCTCCCTCTGTTGATCCTAAGGGCTTTGCAAACTTTTCCACGAAAGACTCGTAGTCTTTCCTGTGATTTTCATATTCCGCTAAGGTTGTGCGTTTAATGGCTTCAAAGACTAAGACGTGCCCGTCTTTCTTGTCTAGGGCGTAAATGCGGAAGCGAAGGCGATAGAAAAGGCCCTGCTTGTCGATGTTCTCTCTTATTCCGTTGTGGTGAATGGTTTTGGTTGGGTCTAAGCGGTTCTTGAACTCTTCATAATCGTAGATTATTTCTTTCATTGGATTCTCCCTCGAATCACTGCCCTTTCAAGCGGAGTCAAATTCCAAGTCGCCAAGACACCGAACAAATTTGGCGTCAGCTGTTTCAAGAGTATTGGATCTTTGGGTGGGGTTGGCTTCCATTCTTCAACTTCCCATAGAATATGATAGTTCTTGAGTCTAGCCTTGACCTCTTTGATGAGAATTTTCGGTGGAATGATCGGAACCAAGCATTGAACCACTTGGTTTTTGATGTTATAAGTGCCTATTGGACGTGACGGATCCTTCGGCTGCCACTGAAAGGTTTTGCTTGGAAACTTGACATCACCATAAGTCTTGCGCGGGACTCTACTCCACCTGTCTAGCCTTTTCATGCTGAAAACAGCGCTGCCATCCTCGACTTTCAAGCAATAACATCGTTTTCCATCTGCCCTGCAAATAGCAAGCCGTGGATCACCATCCTTGTTCAGCCCAGCCTTCTTGAAAGATTCCCAGATTTCGATGATTTTCTTTCCATGTTTGCTCATATGTCCCAAGGCAACGTATAAATCCATGTTGACAGCTTCTCGCTTGAGCTTGGCGTTTCGCTTGAAAGCTTCTTTCAAAGCGTTATATTCTTCTTCAGCCTGTTTCCGCGGTAAAGACAATTCTTCAACTTGCATTAGCCTTCACCTTTTTCTTGTACGCTTTCAGCCCAAGCCTGATCAAATATTCAAGGAAAGTGCTGCGTTTCGTTATACCCCTAAGCCGATCAACTTCCTTCAGCAGTTCAGGTTCGATCGTGAATCCAATCTTAACCTTCACACGGTTCAAACTCCTTCCAAATTAGTGGATACTTGGTATACTGCGAACACTTTATAAACCTAATGCAACTAATCATACTTGTAATACCAAAAACAAAATATACTCAAAAGTGGGAAGAGGTTTGATAGGGATGCAGTTGAAGGTAAGTGAAATTCCCCTTACTCTTGAAAAAGCGAGATTCATAGAAACCTGTGCTAAATGGAGAAACTATCCTCCAAGGCCTGCAATTTACATACTAGCAGCCAAAAAACCATTCAATTGGGGAAGTGAAGAAAATAGAAAACGCTGGAAAAACCGTGTATATCTTTTGGTGTTTTAACTGGCCAAAAAACCATACACGAAAGGAATATGAAAAACATCTGCTCCGATGGTACAAGGATCAACACGGCAAATTACCCATGTTTAACAGGAAGGTGTAAGAATGAAAACTCTTAAAATTTCGGATGATGTTCATCAGAAACTTACAGCTTTGTTAGGCGAGTTGACGGCTCAGACGATGAAGATGCAAACTTACCAAGACGCTATAGCGGCTTTGCTAAGCCAGTCTGTGGTTTTGCCGCCTGTATTGCTCAGAGAGGTTGAAGACTTCATCGAGAAACATAAACCTAAAGGATATACGCGGAAAGAAGAGTTCATACGCCAAGCCATACGCTTCCTTTTAAAATGGGAATCGGAAGAATATGAATACATAGAAATCCCAAAAGAAAAATACGACAAACTAAACAAGGCAGTAAGAAACATGAACACCCCCTACTATAATGCTGATGAATTCATAAACGACCAAATAGACGAAATCCTCGACC
>QMYO01000412.1 GCA_003662715.1 Candidatus Bathyarchaeota archaeon
AGCAGTGGGAACACGTTCACGGCTGGAACGCTAGATTTGAAGGTTGACGGCCAAGATGATCCAGGTGCTTACTTCACTGTGGAAGATGTCAAGCCAGGCGATTCTGATTCAGTAACTATCACCTTGAGCAATGTTGGGAGCGTCACTGGAGAGGCCTATATCCACATAGTGCTTGTTACGGACGATGAGAACGGGCTGACTGAACCCGAGCAGGAACTTGATGACGACGAGACCGATGGTGAGCTAGACGAAAACCTCGATATTACGATCACCGTTGATGAGCAACAAATTGCCACGGGAAAACTAGCTGATATCGTGTGTCACAATTACCTGATCGATGAATTGGCTGGGGAAACGTCCATCGATGTCACAATCTCTTGGTCGGTAAGTTCTGATGTTGGCAACATCATCCAGAGCGACAAGTGCGTGTTCAACATAGTGTTCAGCTTAGAACAAGCATGAAACTCCTTGAGAGGAGGAAGATGACATGAAGAAAGGAAACATAACTGTATTGGCAAGCGTCTTGATGATGGTTCTGGTGGCGACAGCCGCTGGAGCCGGGACCTTCGCGTACTTCTCGGACACGGAGACCAGCAGTGGTAACACATTTACGGCCGGAACCATGGATTTGAAGCTAAATGGAGGGGATAGTGTTACCGCTACTTGGACAGTTGATGACTGGGCTCCCGGAGAAACAGTTACTGCCACGCTAAAGATTAAGAACGTAGGAAGCGTCGGTGCCTACTGGCTATACATCGGAATATCATCCCTAACTGACGGGCTATCTGATCAAATCCACATCACGGAGTTCGTAATAGAGGAGTTATGGGGCGGTTACAACCACGTAGACTGGATGGCGACAGTATGCTGGAGTACTGAAGCACCTTTGACATTAGCTGAATTCGGGCAGTATGCTGGAACTGATCATCCATACGGGTTCATGGCCTGCGGAGATGATTGGACAGGAACCTATGATCCATCAGCACCTAAGATTCTGCCAGCCGGAGGAGAAATCACCTTGAGAATGACTTTCCTCTTCAACCCAGATGCAGGCAACGAGTACCAGGCAAAATCATGTACTTTCGAGCTGAAAGTGGCCATATGGAACGGACAGCCAAGTTACTTTTACCAAATAGGAGGCGGTTCAGGTAGCTACGGTTACGGAGAATTCTAATAGCGCTAACACCCCTTTCCGCTAATCTTCTATGGCGATAACCATGAAGCGCATCATAGTCCTTTCGACAATGATAATAGCGATCGTGGCTATGTCAGCGGGAGCTGGAACCTTCGCATACTTCAGCGACACAGCGACAAGCACGGGGAATACGTTTACATCCGCTATACTTAAAATAGAACTTCCAGGCGGCCATTCGCTACCCTTCATTGCAATAAACATCGTGCCCGGATATGTCGAAGAGCAAGTTCAGCCAGTTAAGAATGTTGGAACGATACAGGCCGCCGTTTACATCAGAGCCGAAAACTTTAAAGAGCCCAGCACATGGGCGGAGGAGCTTCCTGAACCTGAATCAGGCATAGAAGTAGGTCCCAAGGACTTCGCAGACATCCTCTACATCAGAGTCTCCTACAGTACAAATGGCATCGATTACACGGAGATCTACGATGACAGCCTACGAGACCTCAATACGATCGGTAACGCCGTCACGATAGATCCTGGGGAAATCATTTACTTCAAGTTCGAGGCATATCTTCCAGCTGACCTAGACGACGCAGACAACATTTACGAGGATACTCCCGGAGGAATCCCAAGCGTAGATGGCAACGAAGATGACAACGCTTATCAAGCTGACGGAGTGGAATGCGACATCGTATTCTACGCAACACAGCCAATAGCCATACCATAATCCCCCATTTTTTAATTTTAAAATCTAAGTCTGAGGGAAGATTGATATGAGAAGATTGGCTGTAAGATTAGCTGTAAATTCCGCTTTAGCCTTCGTATGCTTACTGTTAGTTATCCCCATAATTGTTTATTCTTATCCAACCCTATTGGGCGCTGACAGCTCCTATACCGTTATGAGTGGAAGCATGAACCCAGCCCTGAATCCCGGAGACCTCATTATTGTTAAGAAGGTTGACCTGGAAGAGATAGATATAGGCGACATGGTCACAGTCAAACCGAAAGAGTTTATTTACACCCACAGGGTCGTTGAGAAGATTAATGGAAAGCTCAGACTGAAAGGAGACGCCAACGAGGATCCCGACCCAAACCTCGTGGAACCCTCCCAGATCATCGGAAAGGTCATCCTAGTATTTCCCTTCAGCCACCTCTACACCCCATACGGATTCATCTCAGCTCTAGTTCTCCCCGCATCCCTAATAATCGGCAGACAGATGCACACCATATACGAGTTCACGAAATGGAGGAACAGGAAGGAAACCCTAAGGTGGAGGAAGAAGAGCCGGAGAACCCCTACAGTGGATACGACCACCATACTCCTAGCCCTCATCCTGACAGTGAGCGCCACAAGAATTATTACCCCCCACATCATCAGCGGAAGCAGCAGCTACTTCTCCGATACAGAGACCATCTTTGGCTTCATATCAACTGGCTATTGGATCATACCAGCAGAAGTTGACATCAAACCCGACACATTAAACCTTGAAAGCGGAGGCGAGTGGACAACAGTCTACGCCTACATAGACTCCGAATACGACCCAAACCAGATAGACATCAACACAGTCATGCTGGAGGACACAATCCCAGCGGAATGGGGTGAGGCCCAAGACGACGGACGCCTCATGGTCAAGTTCAACAGAGAATCCGTGATAAATCTCCTTATCGAGAGGGGATATAAAGATGGGGATGAAGTCGAGTTAACCGTGACAGGCAAATTCCTTGA
>QMYO01000413.1 GCA_003662715.1 Candidatus Bathyarchaeota archaeon
TATTTAACATGCATCTTGCTTTGAAAGCAACGAAGGCTGAGAAAATCGATGACAGAACTCTCCTAAATTCTGCTCAAAAACCAAATGAATCGATAAGCTTTGACACCAATTGGTATAACATATTCAAAAATGAAGAAGATCAAACGTCAAAAAACAGTGAAAATAAAAGCTCATATATAAACGATGAAAGATGGAACTTTGAGAACATACACAGCTGGAGCAACCTAACCTACATCGACGGAAACAAAACAAGATTAATCATAGGAATAGATAGTCAAAAAATTTTGGAAACATCCCAGCTTGAAGACATAACAATTAAATATAAAGGAAAAATCGTCAACCGCATCTCAATCCAGGGAGAAATAAAAGCCTTTGTTGTTGAACTTCCCTTAGAATTTGTAGCAAAATTTGTTGAAGAAGTAAATTCTAAAGAATTGACAAGCTATGTAGAGCCCAACATGAAAGTACAGGTTCAACTAGTTCCCAATGATACTTACTGGAATCTACAATGGGGCCCACAAAAAATAGAGGCTGACTGGGCTTGGAATACAACAATAGGTAGTTCTGAAATTCTTGTAGCTTTTATTGATAGCGGAATCGATTACACACATCCAGACCTCACTGAAAACTATATTCCCCTAGGTTATGATTGGGCAAATAATGATGTCAACCCCCTTGACGATTTTGGTCATGGAACCCACTGCGCAGGAATAGTCGCCGCAGTCTTAAATAATAGTTTAGGAATTGCAGGTTTAGCTCAAGTTCGAGTTATAGCCGAAAAAGTTTTGAACTATGAAGGGATCGGATATTACGACTGGGTTGCTGAAGGTATAATACACGCAACAGACGTTGGTGTTGATATAATTTCTATAAGTCTCGGAGGATACGGTGAAAGCGAATTAATATACGAAGCCATAAAATACGCTTACAATTCAGGCGTACTAATTGTTGCAGCTGCAGGAAACGATAACACGAACATCAAACTATATCCAGCAGCATATGAAGAAGTTATAGCCGTAACGGCCACAGATCAATTTGACAACGTCGCTTGGTTTTCTAACTATGGAGAATGGGTTGAGCTAGCAGCTCCGGGTGTAGACATATACTCGACAATGCCAACCTACCATGTAACTATGAACGATTGGGGCTACTCAATGAACTATAGCTATATGAGTGGAACTTCCATGGCTTGCCCACACGTCACAGGAGTAGTAGCCCTTATTTGGAGTCTATATCCAAATAAAACAAGAGACTGGATAAGACTTTGGCTAAGGCAAAATACTGATGACCTCGGAGATCCAGGCTTCGACATTAATTATGGATACGGAAGAGTAAACGCAAGAAAAACCATAGAACAGACCCCTCCAACACATGAACTTATAGCCTATGAACTGATAACTCCGCCGTATGTGGAACCTGGAACAGCAGGGATCATAAACGCTACCATTCTTAATTTTGGAGAGAACGATGAAGTCAACATAACTTTGCAGCTTTTTGCAAATGGGACACTGGTAGACTTTGAACAAATAGAGTATTTGGCCTCTGGAAACATTTCGAAAGTCAGTATTTCATGGATACCTTCACTTGAAGGACTTTACAACCTTACATTTTATGTAGTGCCCGTTCTTGGAGAAACAAGCTTAGAAAACAATGTTCTCTGGAAATATATTTATGTAGGAACTCCTGTAAGAGCTGTGGTTTTACATTCGGCTGGCAATGTTTTCGGAGAAATACTCACTAACTGGCAAGTACTGAGCAACGAATGGCAACTCTTTGGCGAAACAATGATCTACATCGATTATACCTCTCTTAACAAAGACGAAATTACATATTACGACATCGTAGAAACAGATGCGGATGTGTTAATCATTTCATGTGCCTACGATCCGTGGGCCGGTTGGGAGTTTACTGACGATGAGATCCAAGCTATAGAACAATATGTATATGAAGGCCACGGTCTCATCGCAACAGCCGGAACCCTCTACATGTATGTGCCCAACAACAATAAACTGGCTTCCCTATTTGGATTAGATGAAACAGTAATGTGGACAACCACGGGCACGGACCTTCTCCACATAATTAACACAACTCATCCATTATTCAGCAACATTCCAAACCCCCTCGTATTCCCATACCTAGGGACATCGCTTCCTTATGACGGGCAATGGAATTCAAACGAGCTTGTAGATGGTGAATACCTTGCACTAGGTCACTACTTAGAAAGTGCAATAGTAACAAGACGAGGATTAGTTTATATCTCCCCATGGCTAGAGGTCATTCCCCCCTATTATCATCATCACCTACAGTTGCTTTACAATGCAATTACATGGTCTCGATATCAAAAGCCTGAACACGAACTTGTAGTTTCCTTGAACGTTCCTTCACATCTTGAACCGGGAGAATCAACCCTTATAAACGCCACAGTAACAAACAATGGCCTAAACAATGAAACTGCTGTCGAATTTTACATCTTGATCAATGGAGAAGTCGTAAATTCAACAACCGTCTCCGTATTGCCTGCAGAGTCCTCATTTGAAATCAGTTACCTATGGACACCTATTACTGAAGGAACATTTAATGTCACTGCATATGCTCCTCCAATTACTGGTGAAACCCTTACCACTAACAATAAATTCACAAAGTTAGTGAATGTAATGTTTCCAATCAGAGTTGCAGTGCTGGGAGACTATGCGTCCCAACTAACCAACCTTCTATTAGAAAATGGAATAATTGCAGAAGAAAGAGACTGGGATGTTATAGAAAACATATACGATTACAAGGCCATTGTAATAAACAAACCCTATGACCCTGGGGAATCCACTTTTTTGACCTTTATTGAAACAGCAGACCTATATAA
>QMYO01000414.1 GCA_003662715.1 Candidatus Bathyarchaeota archaeon
CAGCACAATAGTCACGCTCATAGTGACAAAAAGAAGAAGTGAAATAACGATTTTTGCAACTCCACAAGAAATCTACATAGGAGAAAATATAACAATAACCGGACAATTGAAACCCGCAGCAGAAGGGATGAACATAACACTTGAATACCAAAAAATATATTCGTCCACTAACCTCACCGTGTGGAAAACATTGAATGTCGTCCAAACCAACTCTACTGGAAACTACATTTACACGTGGCAGCCAGAAGAGGTTGCAATGTACCTTTTAAGGGTAAGTTGGCTTGGAGACAATGTAACATTCGAGTGCAGTAATATTACAGGATTGATTAATGTAAACCCGTCTCCAAGCAGCATAACAATTAATGCTGAACCTCAAAAGATTACGTTGGGCGCAACTATAACAATCAGCGGAATAATATCACCACCTCGCTCCTATGTAAATGTGACGATTCACGTTTACTTTGTCAACGAAACAACTTCTTGGAAAATAACGGCGCAAACCGATTTAGAAGGAACATACCGATACATTTGGAAACCGGAAAGTGAAGGAACATACCAAATTAAAGCTTCATGGCAAGGGGATAACTCCACAAGCAGCTCAGAAAGTGAGATTATAACGGTAATTGTAGAAAACCCGCCAAAAATAGAGGCTATTTACCTATTTGCCTTTTTAATAGGAGCCATTCTCCTTGCTGTTCTATTATGGAAGAAACTGAAAAAATAATACAAAATCCCAAATAGAAATAGATTCCATAACCTTTAAGTTTTTCAAACAATTAATAGAAAGCAGAGGGGAAAGGAATGACCTCGAATAAAATGAAAATAGAAGTGGCACTACTGATAATCTCAATAAGCCTTACCATGATGTTATATATAGACAAGGTTTCAACACAAGAAACAGGAACAATAGTATACGTAGACCCGCCTGAAATAAGAGACCTGCTTCCTCCGGCACAGTTCACCATTTATGTTAAAATCAAAAATGTCACAAACCTGTACGGCTTGGACTTACAATTCACGTGGGATCCAAACATAATAAAATATGTTAGTCACCAAAAGCATATTCCAGTAGAAACATATCCAGATGGCGTACTCCATTCACCAACAATACCGGTAAAGGATCAAGTGGATGAGAATGCAAGTATGCCCGGATCAGAACCAGGAGCAAGACATTGGTTGGCTGAATCTTCTATGCTTCCAGCAGAGCCATTCGATGGCAACGGCACAGTATTTGAAATGACTTTTGAAGTTGTTGGGTTAGGGAGCTCACCGCTTGACATTATTGCATGTACCTTGGCGGATCAAACTGGAAATCCAATACCAATAACAATAATAGACGGCTTGTTCATAAACTATGTACCTCCACCGCCTCCACCAGCATACATACGAGTGAATCCGCCATCGATTGTAGATTCAACTTTAGACCCATGCGAGTACTTTGAAGTTTCTGTAGATGTCAGCGGTGTTCAAGATCTATACGCCTTTGAGTTTTGGCTTGACTATAACCAAACAGTGTTAGAGGTTTCATCCGTTTCGGTTAATCCCGCATTCCCATCGCCTACAGTAAACCAATATCCGGGACAGTTAGAAGTTAACGCTTCGCTTTCACCTCCTGATCCTCCAATAAGCGGCGACTTATACCTAGCGAACATAACATTCCATATATTAGATAAAGGGGAAAGTATCCTGGACTTGCATAGTGTCGCCTTAATTGATAGTGAAGGAGCTCCTATAGAAACCTATGAGCCTGAGGATGGATATTTCAACAACATGTTGATAACGAAAATGTTTGTCTACCCGCCAGAACTAATCGATCCTACCATGAAGCCAGGAGACACATTTTACATTGACATAATGATTGAAAACGCTGTAGACATGTACGATTACGAATTCAAACTTGCATACGACACAAATATTTTGACGTGTCTCGGAGCCATTGTAGTTCCAGCAACCAATGATACACACTTTACCGTAGAGATACAAACAAACGATACCGCTGGAATGGTTTGGGTTTACGTTCAATATTATCCACCAGCTGAACCATTTTCAATCTACGAAGCAAAAACCGTGGCAACTATATTTTTCCAAGTGCAAGACTACGGACAAACAGTATTGGATCTCTACGATACACGCATAAGCAACGAGGCTGGCGATTCAATGTCTCATGAAACAGAGGACGGTTTCTTCGCCACATTACTCAGGGATGTAGCGATAACCTTCGTTAATGTAACATCTCCAAACAAGGTTTATCCAGGGAGAGTCATAACAATTGACGTAGTCGCCATGAACAGAGGAAATATGACACAAGAAACTTTCAATGTAACGTTATATGCAAACAGCACCATTATTGGAACAGAAACGGTAACGCTTGACCCTTGGACGAACATAACGTTAACATTCTATTGGAATACTTCTGATCTGACACCATGCAACAACTTCACCATCTGGGCAGAAGCAAGCACAGTGCCTTACGAGATCAATCTGGAAAATAACATCTACTATGACGGGTGGGTTAAAATAAAGATGATAGGCGACGTGAATGGTGACGGACAAATAGACGTCCTTGACATTGTAGCCATAACATCAATCTACGGGGCACATGAAGGAGACCCCAACTGGAACCCAGAAGCAGACTTGGCTCCTCCATGGGGAGTCATTGACATATTAGACCTTGTAACCTGCTCCTCAAGATACGGCTTGAGTTGTTAAATTCCAATCTCCATTATTTTTTAATTTTTTCCAATTTTGGCAACAATCGTGTATTATTAATCAGTAAAATTCAAATACTATTTGAAGCAAACCTTATTGGCAAGGTGCAAAAAAATGAGAAGCAAACTAGTAATAATGA
>QMYO01000415.1 GCA_003662715.1 Candidatus Bathyarchaeota archaeon
AACCACTCTATTATTTCTTCAATCTTCATATGTCTCCCCTCTTCCGTTGCACCATTCCTGCTGGCGATTTTTTCGAGAACATTTCCTCCCTTGTCTCCTCTCTTTTCTTTCCTCCTCCTCTTCCTCCAACAACTCAAACCAGAACCACATACCCGTCATATCTTCTCCCATCAATCTCACCACTTAAACCTTGATTGCGAGGATATAGAAAAACTTAAGTGATTTATCATACTTAACATGTTTAACATAATTAACATAGTTAATTGGGATGTTTCAGTGACGAGCAGACTCGAGAAAATAGTGCATATCGTCCCTCTTGGTCACGAGATCGATAGGGCGGTAAAGCCCTTTGAAACGCATAAGGCCGATAAGGTCTACATATTGGCGGTGACTGATACCTTTGGGAAGTATTCTCAAAAAATGATCGAGGAACAGAGATACTATTTGCAGAGGGTTACTGAAAAGCTCCAAGCCTTTGGTATAAGGGTTGAATGCAGAAATGTAGATATGTTCAATATGCTGGAATTACTGAGAAACTTATCCAAGATCGTAGTCGAGGAGAAGAGTAGGGGAAACCGAATCTATATCAACATTTCGAGCTCTGGAAGGCTCACTTCCGCAGCTGCAGTACTGGTAGCGATGGCACATGATGTCAAGGCGTATTACGTTTCAGCGGAAAGATACTCTGAAACCCCTGAAGAGAAGAGGAGACATGGGCTCAGCATATGCGGAGAGACTCCTAAAATGCAGGTTATAGAGACTTTCCCATTACAGCTACCGGACGAGGATGGAATGATGGTTCTAGTTAAGCTCTGTAAAGAGGGAAAGGGAATGAAAACTACAGAGATAGCTGAATATTTAGGATATGAGAATGTGGAGGGGTTTGAAGGCTCTGCACCGTGGTCCAAGGTTCCACGAGAAAAACGTTTCAACTACTTAATGAAGCTGAATAAGCGGATTTTGGACAAGCTGGAAGAAGCTGGATACATAAGTAGAGAGAAAAGAGGCAGACATAACATAATAAAGATAACGCCCGGCGGCGTGTACGTCGCTCACATAAGTGGAAAGCTAGATTGAAAAGCACGTATTTTTTTAACGCTAACCTAGAGCAAGTTCTTTTCTTATGAGTATTCTTTTAGCGCGCGCGGAATTTGGCTGCTACGTAATGTAGAGGTCTAGAGGGATCTGCGGATATATGAGTTTGGCTTTTCTTGCATCTATATCTTTGTATTTTATTTTGATTCTGAGTTCGCCTAGTGCTTGCTGTGTTGTTTCTATGTCTAGATTTAGGATTTTAGAGGCTTCCTCTACTGTTTTTGGTCTTTTAATTATGAGCTCTCTATGTTTTCTCGTCAGGTATTCTTTTTTGAAGGCGTAGTTTCCTATGATCTTCAATCCTAGTTGTTTCGCCTTTTCTTTGAGTAGCCGCAAATCAACCTCGACATCCCTGGATATTTCGGCGAGGTTTATCTTTTCCGAGCCAAGGAAAAATTGCAGTGTCGGGTTAAATTTTTCCTTCTCCGTTTGCAGGTCTTCATTGTCGAGTTTCTCCTTTATTTTGTAGTGCCAGTACACGTTGATGTATGCCTGCGCCGCTTCAACGTTTTTGAATCCATACTTCTCTCGTTCCATTTCCCTGATCTGTCTCATGGCGTTTTCGCAAAGATTGTTGTAGTAGTAGGATTTGTCGTTGTCACCGGCTAGTCTGTAAAACTCGTCGCGTGGATAGCAGTACTTTAGCTTCTTTAGAAAGTTGTTGATGGCCCTCTGGATTCTTGTCGGCATGGAGGTAGACTTGACCAATTCCTTGAGCTCTTTCACAAGTATTTGCTGTTTTCTCCTGTTGGGCGCATAGGCGATCTTCATGATTTTCGTCTTTACTTTATCCTGAAGGCTCCGTACCTCGTCGCTCATCTTCTTATTATTCGGCATATATTTATTCAGATACCTTTGGATGTGAAAGAGGCACCACTGTATAGGCAAGTTTCCATACACCATTCTAATGGCTCTGATGAGACATTCCTCCATGTCGGAGACCACAAGGCGGGGCATATAGCCGGCGGCCTTCAACTGCTCTAGAACCTTCGCTATCGTCGAAACACGCTTATCTGGAAGGATGGTGTAGACTATAGGTATTCGGCTGGCAATATCAAAAATCATTAAAACCTGATGCTTCTTTCCCTTTATCTTGACCACGGTCAAGTCTATGCCCATTACGTATCTGAATTTCTCCTGAACCTTAGGATTTTGCACGTGTTCTCTCCAAGAAGGGTATTTTTTGGCGTCTTCAATTATCTTGTCGTTGACAGTCGTTCGACTGACCTTGAAGTCCACGTACTTCTCGATTATACTGTCGAGAGTTTCTTTTTTAACCACAAACAGATAGGCAAGATCAGGCGGCAGGCGAGCCTTCTTTTTCTGCTTGTAAACTTCCGAAAAACTACGACGGCATTTTTTACAGTAATAGCGCTGCACAATTCCGTCCTTTCGGACACGATAACCATTCAATCTGAGGTTGCTTCCGCCGCACCTCGGACATCGAATTTCGCCCGCCACCACAGACACCAGAAAGGTATGTCGCCGAAACCTTTTAAGCCCCCCAAAAATCGTCACAAAAACGGAAAGAGAAAATCTCCCGAGAACCCATTAGCAGCGAGTCGAACTTGAAGACACGGACAAAATTTGAAGGAGGAGTTATTGGAGTCACGCGTTAGACTTGTCACGCTCTAGTGAGTCAAGACTTGTGATGTGAAATGAAACGCCGTGGAGAAAACATATAATGCGGAAGCATATTTTGAGCTGTGACGCTTGTTAGATGCGTCAGTCACCATCTAATATATTTGAATTC
>QMYO01000416.1 GCA_003662715.1 Candidatus Bathyarchaeota archaeon
AGGTCTATGGGTATAATAGTTGAGGATACTCCTGAGGGGGTTAAATGGAGATTTGAAAAACAATGAATTTTTGGGTTGTTTCTTTGCCAAAAATCGACTACCCCCCTCTAGATTTTTGTAATTTTTACATTCTCAGATTATTATTCATGTTTTTTAAGCTATTTTTTGCTGTTTTGGTTTAGGCACCATATTTTTAATGTCCCTTGGGAGTTCTGAAAGCTTTCTAATCCATGGTTTATCTTTTAGATACGGCTTGTCTTTTAGTTCACTTTTTACGTAAATTATCATTCCTGTTTCTTTAATTTCCTTGGCTTTTTCTTCCGTAATATTGCCGTTGATTGTTACCAGGTATAATCTTGCACCTTTCATATGCTCTGGCACTACTTGTTTCCATCTTTCTCTAAGAGTTCTTTTGGTAGCAATAAAGATTGATTTGTCAGGTGTTAGTCTTGCAGTTTCTGCATCTGGAGAAACCAAGTCTATCCTTTTCAAAATCTTTCTTGTTTCTTTATGAGGTTCTTCACACGGAACACCCGCTAAATTTAATAAGATTTTGGTAGCTTGTTCGAATGTTTTTCCACCTCTTGCCTTTCTCATTTGACCTGCTCTGAATTCTAGTTCACGAATAGGTTCAACAAATGCAGAAAGAATATCTCTAACTCCCTTTACCCCATTTTCTCTAATAACATTTCTAATCCATTCTTTTTTCTGACTGAACCATAAATCTATAAGTGTTTCGAAGGCTTTCCTTTCGTGTTCTTTATAAATAGCAAATGCTTTTGCCTCGACTTCTCTTATTAATTTTTCAAAGTTTTCCATAATTTTTTCCGCAGGAACTTCATTTAACTTCAAAAGTTTTACAGTTTCTTTTAGGATGGTCTTCGGTTCCGGTATAGTTTTTATCGCTTCCTTGACCATTTTAGACATTCCTTTTCACTTTTTCATTATAACGATGTTTTCTTTGCTCATCGTTTTTCCTTTCATACCTGGTATGTTTTCTGGAGCATTCTCCCATGGTAATCTTTTAGTAGGTATATTTCGTGGAATAATTGTAACATCATTTTCAAACCCTATTTTGATTCCCATTTCCACAATTATGCTGTGACTGGGAATAAGAACTCTTCTCATTGTCCTATTTGCTATAACAATACAGCAATATCCATCCTTATCTAAGCACATATACATTTTCTCTAAACATTGATACAAGTCTGAGAAAAAGCTAAGAGCTTCTATAGCCCTCTTTTCGCTGTTTTTTCTTATTAACTCTATGGTCTGATTCAATGTGGGCAAATCAGCTAAATCTATGTTTTTTCTGTTGTTAATGTCTCCACCTATAGAGATTTTATCCACATTCATTATAATATCTCTCTTAAAGGCAGGTTCAAAGTCAAGCCATAGCGAAGAAAACCTTGAGAATTGTCCATAAGCAACTGTCGTTCTGCTATCTCCATAGGGTGGGGATGTAACTATTATCTTTGGTGGATAATTTTTTAATAATTCATTTCCTTCTTCTGGAAATTTTTCTGTAAACAAATATCTTGTGTCAGCCATAAACACTTTAGAAAATACATTCTTTTTACATTCTTGGTAGAATTCTCCCATCTTCCGAATAGACCTTTCCACATGATTAATAAAAGTACTTAACACTTTTGGAGAATATTTTTCCCACTCATTCTTTGGAAGTCTGTGAAGCTTATATTCTTTTTTCCTTGTTCCAGAAACATCTCTTACAGTAAGGGAGAAAGGCACTTCAAAAAATTTTCTTAAACTTTCTTCTTCAATAGTCCTAATATTCTCTCTAAGTATTGTTAACTCCTTCATAGTCATAGGCTTGAACCAGTATTCAATGTTAGTGTCAGAAAAGTTTGGCACTTCTACACTTATCTCTCTGAACTTTAGAGAAGTTATCTCACGAATTATTTTAGACTTTAATTTTCTCCAATATAATTGCAAAATCTTTGGGTCAATAGGGCTAGATTTAACTTCAGCAAGCAGACAAGCTAAAGGGTTAATATCTATTCCGATAGAATTTAAACCTGCTAACCTCGCCTCAACTAATACACCGCCAGAACCACAAAATGGGTCTAACACAACATCATTTTCATGAGTAAATCTGTGGAGTAGTCTTCTAGCAATTTGGGGAACCATTCTAGCTGGATATGGATGTAAACCATGGGTGAGAAATTGGGTATCTTCACCTAAAAAATCCCAGTTTTCGTTTTCGACCCATTTAACCTTAATAGTTTCTAACATCGTTTTCATTAGTTTAATGTTTTCCTATGTTTATAAGATTTCTTAATAGCTCATGTTAATTTTATTATAGATTCTTGTGCATATGTTGTGTATGCGAAATTTTATTGTCTGAATTAGAAAAAGCCTGCTTAATTTATTCTTTTCCGTGGGTGTTCCATTCGTTTGTTGTGTATTTTGTTTTATAGAGTTTTTCTGCAAGTTCACTCTCGTATGGTGTCAGTTCAGAACTTGCCAGTCTTATATCTAATGCTTTTTCGAAGCCTTTGGTTAACGCATTTTTCATTTCTCCAATCGATATTTCTCTTCCCAACTCCTTCTTTACCGAAGTTATTTTGTTTTTGGCAACGTTCACGATTTCCATGCACGTTTTAGCCCACGGAACCCGCAGAAAAGTGAACATTTTCTCCAAGTCCACATCCAACAAGAGCGTGCCGTGCTGCAACACTACGCCTTTCTTGTGGCATTGAGAACTTCCAGAAATCTTCTTCCCTTCCACTGTCAAGTTTGGACAAGTTTTTTCACTGCCGGGGCTAAAGTCTGATTTTAAACCTAAAATTTCAAGGGCTTCAGCTATTCCGCTGTAAACCTTTA
>QMYO01000417.1 GCA_003662715.1 Candidatus Bathyarchaeota archaeon
CTTCAAATCCTCGACGAGGGCGCGGAGACTTCTCTTTTCCGTTTCAGCTTTTGCCAGCTTATCCACCAAGTCAGATTCAGGCACACCAGCTTCAAGCATCTCCTTAACGGACAATTTAATCTCCGCCTTCTTCTCTGCAACTTCAAGTTTCTTAGTGAGTTCTCGAATTTTCCTCTTAGCCTTCTCCAGCTCCGACTTTTCGGCTTCTTCTTTCTGCATAGCCTCAAGAATAGTCTTAGCGAGCTGATCTATCGTACTCTTAGCTTCCATAGTCCGCGGCGCCACATACGTCAATTTTGGAGTTTCAGCACCATGCTTCGTAAGACGCGGCTCAGTAACCGTTATGAACCGTGCTTGCTTGCCGGTGATGACAAGCCATCTGCCTAAAGACAGATCCAAAAGCTGATTAGCATCAACTTCAATACCCCTTTCCTTGTATGGTCTGAGACATTCCCTCTGAATATAAGTAATGTCTTGCGGCGAAAATCCACCATAAAAAACCAAGTTTGCGAGCTGCCTCACCGTGAAGTTCAGCTGCTGCGGTCTCTGACTTGAGGCTACGCCTATAATGTTAAGCTTCCGTCCCTGCGTGTAGAGGTCCTTGAAACGCCTAATCATGCGGTTGTAAACCCAAGGCGGCGCAACATGCCCAGAAGCAGCCTTCGGAATATAATCTTCAGCATCCTCAAGAATAATCATTAGAGGCCTCTTATGCTTTTCCTGATACCTCATCAAATAACGAATGAACCTTGAAACGAAGTCAACAAGCTTCTCCTCATCTTCCACACCCGAAGTGTAAAAACTCATCGAAATACCGTCCTCAACTACCGCCTTAGCATAAATGCTCGGAGAAGTCAAAGCAAACTCCATATCCTTCGCATGTACTCCGCCAACACTGAGAACATCAAATTTCTCCTTCAAAGTGTAGTATTCATCTCTAGGCTGAAAGATAACAACCGTGCCGCCCTGCATCAGAAACTGCTCAGCAAGAAGACTGTTATTCCACGACTTACCAGAACCAGGACCCCCAAGCATAGTGACCCTCAGACCCTCACGACACCAAGGCTCCTCATCCGTATCGATAACAAAATCCTCACTAAACCTAAACCTCATTCAAACACACCTCTTCCTTCAAGATGTATGCCAAACAAAAACAGAAAAAAGGGGAAGTTAGGATGTTACGAAATCGTACGTATTCACTTCTGGAGTGGTGCGGCCGCCGGGATTTGAACCCGGGTCGTCAGCGTGGCAGGCTGATGTCCTAACCAAACTAGACTACGGCCGCTGTTCGCTAGAACTAGAAGTTCTATTAGGCTTCTAAAAATCTTTTCTAAGATGTGATGCTGTTTTTATGTGTTAAGAAATAAAGTTGTTTTGAACGTTTATAGACATGAAGTTTCTGCAGAAATGTCTTATGCTTCAAGGCTTTCCGGTTCTTTAACTTTCAGGTTTTTAATTATCTCATAAATATACTGTGACGTTTTAAGGGCGAGAATCGTTAGAATAATTATTAGAAGAGTTACGAATTTGATTTTAACCGTCATCAATCCCGTTTGTAGCTGGAGGACACCGAATTGTCTTAGCGAGCCTGAGCTGTAGAAGAAGTTAAACATTAAGCCCACACTTGTTAGACCCGCTATTGGAGCAACAATCGATTCTCTGAAGATGGATCTCATGATGGCTAACACGCTAAAAACGAGTGCCATTCTGAAGTCAACGAAGTTCGAGCCGAGAAGGTACATTTGAGTAAGTTGTTGAAGGTTATAAAATAAGGTTAAATAACATGCAGATAAAACAATTGCCTCCAAAATCCGTTTAAGGTTCAACTTTGGTTTTGGAAAGAATCGCGAAATTTTGAAATCAGTGACAAAAATTTTGTGCACCATATTCATCACGACTCGCCACGGTAATCAATGTTTTTGGTCCATTCAAAAGTGAAGCCGTTAAGATTCGCTTTGAGATGAATCGTAAACTCACTAATGCAAGCAAGACCACAAGTCACAATTTCTTTGTTTAAGATTAGGTTTAATGAACCCGCATTTTCACCCTGCCTCAATTTACGAAGGAAAATTTTCCCTAAAACCACGATACTGTCCTTTGAGTTTTTTGCTTCTATGTTTAACTCAAAGTTTTCAATTATTAACTGCCCGTTATACTTTAATGAAAACGGTAGGGCAATGGCTATGCTTTCGTTGTTTAACTGTAGAAGAGAGTTGTTAAAATTAACTGCAACGTCATTTACTATTAGCTGAAATAGTTCACGCGCTACCAATTCAGGAGTTATAATGATGCTTGCTTCAGCCTCTAGCGTGAGTAATGAAAGTGCATAATTTAGATGTGCTACTGCATGAAGTTCAAGCGCCATATTTTGGAGCGTTTGGTGCAAAAGAATTCCTAAAAAAAGGTTGATTGGTTGAATCGTGATGTTTAAATAATCCTTTAATTCTGAACCAGCTTTTATGGTACCTATAAAGTTGACGCTTCTGGTTAGGGTTTGTCCCGTGCTGTCTTTTAGTTCAAAGAAAATGTTTACGTTTTCAATGTCATAGAAGCCATAGTTTCTTACATAGAAAGGTATTGAAACCGCAAAGTCTCCATTCTTCCAGCTCATTTTAACGTTTTGAAGAAGACCGAAAGAGACGTTTTGGGCTGAGTAAACTATGGAGAATAGAAAGGCAGAGAGTAATATAGTTACACACGTTATGGCTATGCTTATCCTTTTTATGTTTAGCGTGTGCAATTTGACCCCCCGCTGAACAGCGACGGTGATAATGAAGAGTGGTTTTTAGATGGCGCTGGCGCATTCGGAAGAGACGCCTTACGCCAGCATAAATATTC
>QMYO01000418.1 GCA_003662715.1 Candidatus Bathyarchaeota archaeon
ACGGCAGCGAGCAAAGTGAAATATGCTAAGATGTCGTTTATGTTAAACCATAAGCCATACTGGTCTGTTGTTGTGTTTCGTGCAATCATAAACTGAAAGGCTAGACCCGTGGCTACGCTAAGTAGTTTGGCTGCAAAAATTATGAAACCAGAATATTGCAGTCTAATTTCATTTTTTGCCAAAGACCCGCACCCAGCTTATTTCTTTTTAGACTTTAGAACACTTAACGTTTTTAAAATACTTGTTGCTGATTATCTAAGTGCGAAGAAAACAACACCTTAGAAAGAGAGATGACGTTGATTGGCAACTAAGAATGTGTTAATTCTGGCAGGTGGAGGCGGCCATACCGGATATGGCTACGCTTTAGCTCAGAGGCTTTATGGTAAGGCAAACTTGCATTTTCTTGTTCCTAAAGGAGACACATTAAGTAAGGAAAGGCTTGGCAAATTTGGCACTGTGGAGTTTCTTCTTAAGCCTAGAGGAGCCAAAACGCCAACAAAGGAGTTTATACCAAAACTTGCAAAAGCATTCATTGAAGCTTTTCAAAAAATTCCCAAAGAATTTGATGTTGTGGTAAGCACAGGCAGCAACTTTTGCATACCGCCTAGTGTCTTTGCTTGGATGAAAGGCATACCCCTAGTTAACATTGAAAGTTCAGTTCGTTTTACAAAGCCTTCAAAAACCACGCTTCTCCTGCAACCTTTTTCAACTATTACAGCTTTGCATTGGGAAGAGCAGAAAAAATTGCTTAAAAGGGGCGTGGTGGTTGGACCTTTGCTTCCAAAACCCGAAGTTGATCCTTGGAACGGCGGCTACATACTTGTAACAGGCGGCACCCTGGGGCATAAGCAACTTTTCGATGTAATTTCTGAAAGCAAATTAGAAAATGTAATCCTTCAAACGGGAAAAGTCAATCCAGAGCCTTATAGAAAGCGGCATCCTGAATGGAAAATTATAGAGTATTCCGCAAAGTTTTATAAGCTTGTGGCCGGCGCTGACGTAGTGGTCACGCATTTTGGCGCAACAATTTTGGAGGCACTCATCTATAAAAAGCCAATTGTCGTTGTTCCTAACCCTGAATGGACGAGAACAGCAGGAGTTGAAGATGCAAAATACTATGCGAGAAAAGTAAATGCAGTGCTTGTTTCAGCAATTACTCTAAAAAACGTGTTAGACGCTATAGAAAAATCAAAGATGTTCCCACAACCAGTCTTTCCTGACGGAGCTGAAAATCTGGCCAATCTAATTTTGGGACTTTAAAGGGAAACTCTATGAGCGTCCTTGTAACCGGTGGTGCAGGTTTCATTGGCAGTCACTTAGTTGAAAAACTTTTGAAAGAAGATTACACTGTAATAGTTCTTGATAACTTATCATTTGGTAAAGCTGAAAATCTTAACTTGAAAAATCGGAGGCTCTCCCTCTTTAAAGGTGATGTTTGCGATAAAGAAATCGTCAAAAAAGTTTTAAAAGATGTTGAAATTGTCTTCCACTTAGCTGCGCTGGTTGACGTTCCATTTTCCGTTAGAAACCCTGTACTTGTTAACCAAGTAAATGTTTGTGGTTCCCTAAATATTCTCAAGGAAAGCATGAAAAACGATGCTAAAAAATTCATTTATGCATCATCGTGTGCTGTATATGGCGAGCCGCAATACTTGCCCATAAATGAGGAGCACCCAACAATTCCATTGACACCATACGCGGTTTCAAAGTTAGCCGTAGAAAAATATTGCCAAGTTTTCTGCAAACTTTATGGCTTTAAAACCGTTTCCCTGAGGCTTTTCAACGTTTATGGTCCGAGACAAGAAAGCAAATCTTACAGCGGTGTTATTTCACGGATGATTAATTTACTAAGATCTGGCGAACTACCAATAATTTTTGGCGATGGTTCGCAAACTAGGGATTTCGTCTACGTTTCAGATGTTGTTGACGCCTTCTACAAAGCTATGAATTCCAAACAATGTGTAGGCGAAATTAACATAGGCTCTGGGAAAGAGATTTCAATTATTGAACTCGCAAAGATTTTAATGGAAAAATTTGGTTTAAAAAATGTTGAACCGAAATATGCAGAACCGAGAGCTGGTGACATCAAAAGAAGCTGGGCAAACATAGAAAAAGCTAAACATTTACTTGGATACAAACCGAGATTTTCTTTAGATGAAGGTTTGGATGCATTGCTTAAATAAGCAAATGTTTACTTTCAGTTATAGGATGAGCTTGATTAACTGAAAAATATTACATGTATGCAGCAATATTCCTTTCGGCAGATTTGAAGTCTAATCTAATATGCCATTAACGATGTCTACCATTTTTTGAGCAAGTTTTTTCCTGTCGAAATTTAACGCTATCTGTCTTGCTTTCTTTGTATAATTGTCGAATCCTTTAACCAATTTAGTTAATTCATCCGATAAATTGTTAGGATCTATTTGAGATACAAAAGTCCCTATACCGTTTTTCTTTATGAATTCCTCTATAGCTGAGTTCTTGGGACCGTACCCTGCTACAGGGAGTCCAGCAGCTAAATAATCGTAGATTTTCACCGGAATGGTGTATAAGTATTCGATGTTATTAACGAAGGGGCGTCCTACCACGCCAACTCTAGCCTTACATAAATAGGTTGCCAGATTCTCATAAAGAACCCATCCTACAAAAGACACTCTGTTATCTATCTTGAAATTTTGCGTTTTCCTCTTCATTTTAGATAGATATTTACCACCGCCTATGACCATAAGGCGTAAGTTATTATCCTTTAACGCAGCGAATAAAAACTCCAAATTGTGATACGGTCTGTTTAAGTCCGCCAAGTAAACCAAATCTTGTTGCTGTTTAACGTTTTCATC
>QMYO01000419.1 GCA_003662715.1 Candidatus Bathyarchaeota archaeon
GACTTATTAAGGGCTACGGGGTATACATCACCAACAAACGAATTATAGGGGTCAAGAGGAGAGGATGGGCAATAGCTGGAGCTATTATCGGAGGCGGGGTGGGAAGAGCCATAGCCAAGAAAATGACTAAAGATCTCTCTGATAAAACCATAAAAGAGCTGGAACAGAAAAAGGACTTTGAGGCTTATAAGGACCAGATTAAAGAGATCGAGTTGAAAAAGCCTGGATTCATGAGGGGAGGCCATCTTCAGATAACCTTGAAGTCTGGTGAAAAAACTAAGATAAAAATTGATGGCAAAGGAGAATTCGAAGCATTAAACATAATGATGAACGCATTCAAGCCAGAAGCCCTTAAAGTGATAAAGTGAAAATCTAAGTACCATAGTAAACCATAATTCCCCTTTTCCATTTTTTAATGTTTGTTATTTTTTTCAATTTTTAGATGGTTTCCGCAACTCGGCGATAAACATTACTATTGCGAGCGTTGTAATTATGATTGTTGATAATATGAGAACTGTTCCTCCAATCATCATTAGTGTTGGAAACTTGAAGAACCATGCGGCAAACATTGCTATAACACTTATTCCCCAAACATAATGCATCATTTCATAAACTCTTTCGGAAACATCTATCTTTTTCACAACGTTTAATAATAAAATCAACGGCGTCATGTAAGCAATAGTAACAAGCACAGACACAAAAAGGAGTAAGACCATGATCGGGATGTCTGGTAGATTCCAGCTTCGAAGCCCTAATAAATTGTAAATGTATAAACCTGCATCGAGGATTTTAATCAGAGGAAAGAGTAGAATCCTCATCGCTTCCTTTAAGGTTTCGTGGGTGGAGATTAATGAGACGATAGGTGAAGCGAATGACTGGTAAATAGTATATAGGCCTAAAGTGACCATTTTCCCTGTTTCTGTCGAAAGCATAACTTCAGTCATAAATTTTCTTAATAATTGCGTTTCGGAGATTAATGGTTTAGCTTCAGTTTTTCTCTGCTTGATAATTGTAAGTTCGACGGGTATCATTTTCTGGCCTGCCTTACCAGCATCCACCACTAACGTGCCAGTATAAGTGGTTCCATCTTTAGCATATGAAGGAACGTTGATAGTTATATCCACGGAGACAAAACCATTTGGAGGCACATTAAGGGAAGTACGGGAAAACTCAATCCATTGAGCAACATCCCCCTCCGCATTCAAATAGACTGTAGCTGATTTTGCTCCACCGATCTCCTGGATCTGAACTTCTCTTTTTGACGCGTTGCCGGCCGTAATGACCTCTTTCATGTAGCTAGGACACACTGTTACAATAGGCGGTCTCTTAGGCGTCTGGATCAACCGGACAGTAAAGGTCTCGTCCTTCACTTTTTTGAATCCGGAAACTTTCAGTTTGTATTGACGCCCCGCAACGTCCCCAGTAACTGTTATGCGCTCCATATTCGCATCTTTACCTGAATAGACAGCTCCTGCAATCTGATTTTCCACGCGATCCTCAGCATAATTATAACCTACATGTTTTCCCTCAGAGTCATACAAGTGAAGGTCAAAGTCTCCACCACTACTGGTTAGGATAAGTGAGAAGGATGACATATCTGACGATACAATGAAGTCTTTTTCGAAACGCGCTCCGCTGTAGTCCGCGGTGGCTTTCATTATGTTTTCTTCATTCTGCTTAAGGCTCGATATCTCCTCTCGAGTTCCTACGTAGAATCTCGAAGTTACAGGGCCGATTTTAGCCTGGCCGTCCTCTGTGGTTAAAGTAACAATTGCTTCAACTAAATAGCTGGATCCCCACCATGAGGAGGAAACGCCGAAATAGGGAAATTGAAAAATCCTAGTTTCTCCCGGTTTAATCTTAGTAGATGGGATGAAGCAATTGAAAATCTTTAGAACTCTTCCCTGCATTCCGGCTGGAATATACACCGTTATTTGTCCTGTGGCTTGTGCCTCTTTCGAGCCGGTATTTTCTATCATGATTTGTCCGGTTGCTGTTCCCTTCTCTTCCCCTTGAGATATAATAATATTCGGGGTTGAAAGACTGATTGACCCTGAAACCGACGTTTCGGCTACAAAAGGAGTGAACATATAACTATATAGATTATAGGCTTCAGCTTCGTTACATGTCTGGACGCTTGTTCCGGTCAAGAGATTATCGATTAATCCTACACAATCGAAGAAGCATCCCATTAGGTCCTTAGGACCGTTCTTCCCATTCTTCAGAGTTACCCCCATTCGGGTTGTTACAGAAACAGCGATCTCTTCAGCTGTAACTTCATGTTTAGCTCCATAGAATCCAGTGAGTGCGGAAATACCGCCGAGGGCAATGGCGCCGCTTATCCACCATGTAGTTCCCCCTGTGAAGAAACCTCCGACAATGCATAAGGTTGTCGCAGTTGATCCTGCGGTTGTAGCGATTGATATCCATTGCCATCTTGTGGCTTTCTCCTTTTCTTTTGTTGCATTTTTCATAAGGTCGTAAAAATCAGGTTTACCGAAGACCCAAGCTTCCAACGAATCTGCACTTTCATACCTCATTTCCGGATTCTTTTTGAATGTTATCATTTCAGTTTTTGATTGTAAAAACGCTTCATTGATGTATCTCTCAATTATCTCGATCATTTTTTGATAGTTAGCAGTCAAGATGCCCAGTTCATCCTTTGGTACGTTTCTGATTTTATCTCGTAAATCCTCGCATTTCTGGCTGATTTTTTCATATAATCTTTCAAGTCCTTTGCGCTTATACTCTAATTTGATTTTGCCTCCAGCCCCTTCGACTGTAAAATCGATGTCATAATCGTTCAAAATTTTATCTCTATAGAATGATAC
>QMYO01000420.1 GCA_003662715.1 Candidatus Bathyarchaeota archaeon
AAAATATAGGCGACTACGAGCCGGGGTCTCCTAGCCAGGTAGGGAGCAGGCCTGGAGACGCTAAACGCCGTTAAGCCTGTGGCCTTTCGGGGCCGCGTGGGTTCAAATCCCACCCCCGGCGCTAAATTTGTACAAGTTTGTAATCTAAACTAGGTTTAATTTTTGGGTTTTCACAAGAAAATCTTGGGTTATTTGTAGATTCGTTTTGACGGTCAGCAACTATAAAAAATAAATTGCTGTAGAGAAAATTAAAGAGAGAATGGAAGTGTGGTTATGAAGAAAAGGTTGACTTGTTCCACATTAGTTGTATTGTTGTTTATCGCAATGTCTCCAGCCATATTTTCTCAGTCAGCTTCGGGTGATTTAATAAACTTGGGTATTGCATATCCAGTTCAAGTAGTTTGGGATGCTAAAGCTTTAGTTGCAAATAAATCTACTGCTATCCGGCTGTTTATTCAAAGTACTTTTACGTCTCGCGTTTGGGTTGATATTAATGTTACTTATAACTTAGGCATGAACTGGTATCTTGAAACTGGGCCTTATGGAGATGGGATTCCAATTGATCCTGGATACAATACAGTTTACATTCCTGGGGGACCTACATTTCCAGCTAGGCCAATAGGATGGTGGACATCCCCTATTGCTCTTTTTTGGAATAGAACCGGAAACGATGATAATATTGGAGTTTCTGTAGATCCGTCTAACGAGATAACTGAAGCTAATGAATCTAATAACGATTGTGGATTTGATACGGTAAGAATAGCAAAATCAAGAAAGCTCAGAATACTTGTCGCTCGGGCATGGCATTTTAGCGGTGAAGATTGGGGAATTTTACATGAAAAACTGCGAGAAAATATGCGTTTTGTATTGGCTACATATCCTGTTGCGGATAATATGTTTTCTTGGAGTGTGGGAAGAAACCTAAGTAGCAGTTATACACCTGGTCTTTTTGATGCAGATTATTATTATCACTGGTATATTCAAGATCTGTCTGTTGAAGCTAGGTGCCTAGGCTATGACAAAGTTGTTGTGTTGATTCACGGTCGAAAGTATTATGATCCATGGTGGGGATTGGCCGTTGGAATGTTGAGAGAACCGGAGGATCGTGTTCCCGTGATAGTGGTTGATAATGGCATAATGGCCATCAGCGACCTTATAGCGCATGAAATAGGGCATACATACTACCTTTGGCACCCCCACGATATTGGACCTCCTGTTAATGAAACAATGCGTTACTGGGTATTATATAGAGACTATCAACGTAGAGCCAGCACTTTTATGAGCTACAGATCGAGACTACCTGAAGGAGTGCCTATAGATGTGCGTTGGATTGATAATGGACGTTACGATTCAGATCCTAAAACATGGATTGATTTAACTGAACTTGGAACAGAAGTTGATGGCACTTGGCGATGGAATCTCTTCGATCAGCTTACTAGCCCGGAGGTTCGTATTCCAGTCATCGTAATCTCAGGATTTATTTTCAACAATGGGACTGTAGATTTTGACAAAGATTGGTACCGATTGCAAAAGGGGAAACCGGATATTCTTTCTGGTCAAGTAGCACCGCAAAAGGGAAACTACACAATCCTTATGCTTAACGAAGAAAGACAGGTGTTAAGCCAAACAAGTTTTAATGCGTCATTTACATATCTTCTCACAGATTCTAATGACACGCTGACTAAACAGAAAACGGACACTGCACCTTTTGTCTTTAGCTTACCATTCTTCGAGGACACACGGTTCATTCAAATTCGAAACTCTACAGGCCAAATATTGGCAGAAAGAACTATTACTACAAATTCGCCTACAGTAGAAGTCATCTTTCCCAATGGCGGAGAATACTTGAAAGCTGGAGCTAACTACACAATTACATGGAAAGCTTACGACCAAGATAGAGATGAACTCTCCTATCTTATAGCATACAGTCAAGATAACGGAGAAAACTGGATACCCTTAGCCAGCAATGTAAAGGAAAAACAGTACGTTTGGGATACATCTAGCGTCTCTCAAGGGAATCGTTACCTAATCAAAGTTATAGCAACAGATGGCATAAATACTGGAGAAGACATGTCCGATAATCCTTTTGAAATTTTAGACTTAACGCCACCTGTTATCTCAAATATTACGCAGAGTCCTCCGCAGGACATGGTTCAACCGAATCGAACGGTTATCGTAAAAGCCAATGTTACCGATTTAAACAGTGGAGTACGCAACGTAACTCTTTCTTACAGATACGCCATAAACAATGAAACTACATGGTCAGCCTGGAAAAATATTTCTATGACACCTGAAACAGAAATTACCTACACTGGAAATATTTCCGGCTTTTCAACTGGCGCTTTAGTGCATTATAAGGTATTTGCCATTGACAACGCAAGCAATATTGCAGTTAGTGATAATAACGGAAAATACTACGTTTACGAAGTGATCCCAGAATTTCCGTCGTACGCTGTTTTCTCCATCTTAATACCAATATCTGTAATAGCCATAGTCCTAGCAAAGAAAAAACATAATAAAGCCTGCAATAAATCTTAACTTTCCCTCTTTTCATGGAAATCTTAAAAAAGTCTTTGGTAGCCCAGAAAGCTTCGAACTCCCATTTTTTGTCACTTCGTCAAGCTAGTATATTATGGCTACTTAACGCTTCAATGAAGAAAAGGATGTGATCTAAACCTATTCTCCGACGCTTCAAGATCTTTTTTTAACTGGTTCTAGGTCTTGTGCAAAAAACAGGGATTTAAACCAAGGTTTGAAATCTATTCCTTGACGCTAAAATTGCATTACGTCTTTTTAGCAGCCATGACCCGTCGCATGTGGCGGTGTTTAAA
>QMYO01000421.1 GCA_003662715.1 Candidatus Bathyarchaeota archaeon
ATGAAGAAGATGCTGAAAAGCGAAAACGCATGGGAGACCAGATCCAGATATGTGGGATAATGTTGGACAGTGTCATAAACGGTCAAATAATTAGTGAAGAAAAAGAACGGTCCTTCATAGTGCCCAACAGATTGATGAGCCACGATAACATTTCCTTGAGTAAGCAGAGATACAGGAGCCACAAAATAGGCGTTAATCAAAAACACTATAAATGCTGGAAGCATGACTATGACAATCTTAAGTATATTCATTTTCGTTTGTTTTCTTAAAAATTCGTTTGCCACAATTCCCAAAACAATAGCGAATAATATGACAGAAACTAACTCATGGCTAAGCACCACAAGAATAGAAAGTAAAGCAAAAAGCACAAGCTCTCTCTTGGTTTTTAGTCCCTTGTGAATCCATGGCAGTGCAAAAAGCAAAATCCCCAAACCAAGCATATTCCTATAATATTGCCAAGAAATTGCCAAAGTAGCTATTTGGAAAGAAAAGAAAAAAGCCGTAAGCAGCCCCTTATTAGTTGTCCAACCGAGCGCTCTTTTAGCAAAATAATAGACTCCGCACGCATTAAAACCAAACAGTAAAGGCGCCATCAACTTCAACAATAGAAATGGATTCCCCCTCATAATGTTGTAGAGCGGAACCAAGATGCCGTACAACAACCATGTTGAAAACGCTTGCGACCAATGATACCAAACAACACCGCTTTCAATTCTCCAAGCATAATAAATCGTGTCAAAACCAATTGGGTATGGATAGGACAAAACCTCCGGTATCAACCTAATAATAAAACCTATGGCGAACGTGAGAAAGAAACCTCTTCTAAAACTTAGGTTCTGTAAGCTTGCATACATCGCAGGTTGTAGCTCTCATCCTCTGACAGCAAGATTAAATGTTGCTCCTGTCTTCTTGGTTTTCACCCATTTTCTAGGTCTTCTCAAAACGATCTGAATCAGCGCAAATAAGGCCACAAAGTTTAGCACGCTCCAATAAATGTATATGAACAATAACCATAGAACATTTGATTTTTTCCTAGGCTTTGTCACATAGATTAAGGCTATCCCAGCAATTAATAATAGAAACAGAGTGAAAAGCGATGTAACATTCGCCATAATCGTGAACACCCTGTTAGGTTGAAGGGGAATAAAAAGAGAATATATGGTAATGAAGTAGCTAAGAAGACATGGAATGAACGTGTATGGCCCCATTATTGTAATTTCGGCATCAATACACCTTCTATTCAACTTCTTAACGAGTCTTCCGTATCTCAACCCAACTTCCATGGTCCCCCTAAACCATCTTACCCTTTGACTAAACAGTTGAGTGAAGTTTGCTGGAGTCTCTTGCCACGACCGCACGTCAGGTGCATATTTTACGTAGCAACCCTTCTCCATCAATCTCACCGCTATCTCCATATCCTCTGACAGCGATTTCTCATCCCATCCACCAACATCTTCAAGGACTTTTCGCCTGATGAACTGGCAACTGCCGCTTAGGGGAACGAAAAGTTTCAGGACATCTTTTCCTCGATAATACGTTTCAAATCGCACTTCTTCCTCATAGGAAAGAAATTTGGTCAACATATTCTCGTTGGCGTTTATGGAACACGGCTTACCCTGCACTGCAGCAACAGAGGGTTCCTTGAAATACTTAACCATGTTCATCAAAGCATCTGGCTCGGGGACACTATCCGCATCAAAAACCCCGATAATCTCGCCTTTAACATGTTTAAGAGCACAGTTTAGGGCAGAAGGTTTTCCATTTGAAATTGACCGACGAATAAGTCTTATTTGGCTTGGATTTCGTCGGGCATATTCTTCACAAATTTCCACCGTTTTATCAGTTGATCCGTCCTCAACGATGATTATTTCTCTCTTTTCTGGCGGATAATCAAGTTTTAACAGCGCATCTAAAAGTCTGCCCACCACTTTCTCTTCGTCTTTCACTGGAATAATGATTGATACTGTAGGCAATCTTTCCGCACGTATTGTTGCTGGCTTACTTCTTTTTTGACTTGAACGTCGCAGATGTTTGACGCCAACCGCTAGAATCGGTATGTTGTACAGTGTCCACATGTAAAGAACAGAAAGTACGCAAACCGCTACTAGATATACAAGATTCAGTATAACATCGTCTCACTGTTATGTCTAGCTTGTTGCCACCGTGTCTTTATGTTAGAAGGGTTATGAAGCATTCATCCACATTATGGTTAAATATTGTGTGAAACCATGATCTTCTACCCATCTAGAAGCAGAGTTGTTGCCCCAACTCTTAGCTATTTGACTTAGTTTTTCAGCAAGGCTAAAACCAACTTCTCTTATAGCACGTGCAACTCTGCTTTCAAGAACGTCCTTCAATTTCCTCACGATGGAAACCAGCACTTTGGTTAGAAGGAGACTTCGAACCTTCTGGACATACCTTATTGTTAGGTCTATTTGCGCTCGCTCAGACCTAGTTAACGTTCTGAACCAGACTTTCCGTCGCATGGCTTTAATCTTTATTCTTATCAATTCGCTTTTACTGAACCGCTTTGAAGCCTTATTGGATAGCCCTTCTTTCATCCAGATTTCACCTTGCTGATTTTGCATTTAACTAGATCTCCTTTCTTAATGGCAAGTGCATCCCTTACTGCCTTCGGGACAGTCATTCTTCCCTCAGCTCTGACCCGTACAGTAAACTCCACTTCTTTTCCTTCCGACAAGCTTTCACCCAAAAAACGGTGTTTTTGTACATTTTATGACAATAAAAGAGTTTTTAACATGCTACAATATTTCTACATAATATCTGCGCCCAAATTCCAAAATACCCTTACATTTAGCCC
>QMYO01000422.1 GCA_003662715.1 Candidatus Bathyarchaeota archaeon
AAACTTATCCAACAAGGCAACATCATAACTTATCTTTCTAGGCAAAGAATAATCAACCTCAAAACCCGAAAAATCCGAATCCAAATCATCTAACGCCTCACCAAAACAGTAACGACATTCAAGGTTACACTCCGTAGTCAAAATCACATGAAAAAACATACTTCGCTACCTTTCAACCATATTTTTCCTTAACCTTCTTAGCCTTTTCAATGTATTTCTTAAGCTCCCTCTCTTTAATCTTCTTCTCAGGCAAAGTCTCCGGAGCAAAGACCAAAGGAACAACAGCTAAAAACAGAAAAAAGCTTGCTAACGAAAAAATTGCATAAACTAAAACTGTTTGGATAATATATTGGCCTATTATGAACCTTAGGAGATTTGAAAGAAGAAATGGCGATCCCCCAATTGCATAATATTTCTCACTACGATAATTATACGCAATGTCTCCCCATAATGTAAAAATGAATATTGTCATAATAATTCCACCAGCAATCCCGTCAACTATCGTATAAAAATACCAACTGAGTAAGCTTTCTGGACGAATTCCTAAAATTGCATAACCTAAACCCAGTAAGATAAAACCAATTATTGTTAGAAGTTTACGTCCAACTTTGTCGGCAAAGATTCCACCAGCAATCGCAAATATGCCTACTAAGCTACCTTCGATTAGCGTCGACGTCTGAACAAATTCTTCTCCAAAATAATTAATTACTATGGGCGCACTTAAGTAGTTTACCAAGCAAAACATAATCCATGGAATAAAGTAAAGAAAGAAAGAACGTTGATTTAGTATTGATATATACGAAATTGTTTTAGCCTTTCCAACACTCCATTCGCTCACCCCTATTAAAAGAAGAGATAGTAAACCAGACCCTCTCCAAGCTGCAAGAATTAAAGTACTTGCTGTAATATCAAGTTTTAACAAGCTCAATAGTAAAGTTCCCAAACCGATAAGGAAAAGTATCCCTCCTCCGTGTCGTGCACGATTTTCTGTGGTTGTGCATTCAGCGTACCATGCCATGCATGTGGGCAAGCCGAGACCAAATGATATTCCAGACAACAGGAAAATGATTGCGATATTCATTACAGCATATTTACTTAATAAGTTAGGAAGTAATGATGAAAAACTTCCTAAAACCAACCAGAGGAAAAGAAATTTTCTTTTTTCAAGTTTATTTGTGATGGATGCTCCAACTAAAAGTGAAAGCGCAGCTCCGAAAAAATTGATGATCCAAATCAGCAATTCCTCAAAATGTGTTAATGAAATCCCTTTCATAATTTCTTTTAGAACTGTGAACTGGCATGAATACCATACGAAAGTATTAACTATGATAATAACACATGCAAGCAACACTTTCTTAGACATCATATCTTCTTTTACAAATACTTCTTTCACCATTCTACTTCTTAATACCCTTAATTTTTAAGTCACTTAAGTATTAAGTATTTAAAAACCAAATTTTACGTATATATTTATAGAAAAACTTTTAAGCTCATATGTTGAACAATAATACAATTAGAGGATGAAAGGAATATGAAAAAAAGAAAGAAGCAGAAACCAGTAAGATTATGGGGTTGGATTTAGAATCTTCCGATCATATATCTTCTACAGCTGAATTTAGTAGTAGTTCTAACTCTGAGCGGATTTCCGGCTTATTTATAAAAGTTAATTCTTTACTTCTTCTCTCTACCATTTTTCTTAGTTTTTTCCTGAGTTCTATTACTTTCTCTGTTTTAACAATTTTTTTCATAACTTTTCTAAGGGCATCCTTTCTAGCATCAATATCCAGCAAAGGAATGATTTCATTTTTTATTTTTTCGTTTTGAAACGCATACAATAAAGGAAGAGGTAGACATTCATTTTTTATTCTATTTCTGAGTTCTTCCTCTTCAAGTAAGTCTATAAACTCATCTCTTATTGTCATCAAGATTCCCAATGTTCTGCCATAACGTCCTAAAGCATTTACCTCTTTTAGTTTCCCCCCTCCAATGATCGCACCTATTCTTGCCACAGCTTCTGCGACCGATGCCTTCATTTCTATGACGCTATAATAATCCTCTGGTGATATGTCGTATCGTCCTTTAAATTTTGTTTCTTGCGCTTCAGCCTCTCCAATTTCTAAAAAAGCTTGTTTCACTACGTTTAGAACTATTTTCCTTTGTTTTTTAGGAATTTTTTTACATGCTTTAAAAAGTAAAATTAGACCCTTAATAAACAGAACGTCGCCTGCAATTATCGTGATTTCTTCGCCAAATTTTCCGAAAACTGTAAGTTTGGAGCCCTTAAACTTAGATTTATCAATGATGTCGTCATGTAGGTCGCAAGCTCCTGCAAGGAGCACCATCGAAGCACCTATATGTTCGGTTGCATTCGGGTTTCCGCCAACAGCTTCGCATGTCAATGAAATTAAAGCCGGATGTTGTACATCGTACCATGATTCGTGCATGAAATAACGCAACGCATCATAAACCATTTCACCTAAAGCCTTTTCACCTAGGACTGCATTCTTTGCTATTTCAAAAGCTTTTTGCCCACGTTTTCTAAGAAGCAGTCGCGCTTGTTCAATCATCTTTTTGCTAGTTTTCATTTTGATCGTTTTATCATATGTCTTGTTTTTGTATTTGTTCTTTTAGTATGTTGTGGTATGTTTCTATGTATTTTTTTCCTTTTTTCGTTATGGTGTATACTTTTCTTGTCCTTCCTCCTTGTTGTTGTTTTTGGCTTGTTAGGAAGCCTTTCTTTTCTAAACTGTTGAGCAGCGGGTATAGGGCGCCGTGTCTCAGTTTTACGCCGAATCTGGTTTCTACTTCCTTTTTTATT
>QMYO01000423.1 GCA_003662715.1 Candidatus Bathyarchaeota archaeon
GAATCCTTCTTTAGGTAGAATTTTCTTGTCCCGAATCTAGGAAGATACACATACAACCCTCTATTGTCGCGATAAATCTTAACGAACAAGCCTAACTCTGGAATAAACAACATGCCGAGATCCTCAGAGGGCTGGTCATTTCTTATCTCCGTATGGCAGGTCGTCCGCTCATCGTGTTCCGCAGACCCATCCCCGCCATACGGACTCCTCGTTTGAGGAGCGTCCTTCAAGTCGATCCACCTCATCAACGCATAGAGCCGTCTACTTTAGCTAATTTTCATTAACGGATCATCTACAATTTTGATATTTTCCTCTACTGTGAAAATTCGACTGCCACATCTTGGACATTTCAACTCTTTACCCTCGATGATTTTTGAGGTAATTTCCAAAATTGTCCCGCATTCTGTACATTTCAATTTAGCCCAAGCCATCTCTTCTCCCTCATTAATAATACCATATTCTAAAGAAACATCCCGTAGTCGCAGTGACACTCCCATAGCAGAGAATCAGCCTACCCACAGCTCCATATCCACAGTGTGGACATAACTTTTGTCCATATACACCTAGATGTTCTTTGAAGTGAACTTTGCCGCATCTCGGACAAACCCACATTATCCCTCAGAAACCTCCTTTTTACCTATATTTTTCTTCCATTTTCTTTTTCTTGCATTACATGTTATCTTCTTAGATAATTTCGGATCAATCCAAATCTCCAGCAGTGTACAGAAATCATACCCTTCTCCCTTATGATTTTGACTTAAATGCTCACACTCTTTGCATGGAAACGAATATGCTGGATCATGCCTAGTCAAGACCGGCACTAATAACACACCACTCCTCAATTTTATGTATGTATGTAAGTAAACAAAAGAATATTTAAAACTTTCCACTATGAAAGCATACCTAAATTATAGATATGTAAAACCTACTACATGCTTTGCATGAAAACTTTTAATTTTATGATTCCCAAAATAATTATAGGCGTCAAAAGTTGAGGGTCACCTTTAAGCTGATAATAACTGTAATTATGGTGTTTCTTGCTTCTGTGATTCTCTATCAGCAAATCCAAATATCGACTTTACAAAACAAAATTGTTGCCTTATCTGGTACAAAACATGACGCTAGGTATGCTGGAAACCCGTTCACGACAGCCATTTACCAAGGGCAAATACAAACAGAAAACTTAACATTCCTGCATCAGTACTGGTATAATCCTTCAACTGGAAACTTAATAAATATAACTGACTTAGCAGCATACCCAATAATTCCCGTGTCCTATCTTGTATGGACAGATGGAACCCTAGTATATGCCAAAAACGGCACAACCGGACAGAGAGTCTTCACTGGAGACGCATACACAGTACTAAACTCGATAAAGAACACGCTAAAAACGTCAGGCGGCGGAGTAATCTTCCTATACTCTGGAAACTACACTCTAACATCAACCTTTCCAGACGAGAATGTATCCTCGACAATAATGATGATTGGAGCTGGAAGATCAACAAGACTGCTATCCTCCGGAGCATTCAACGCCGTAGACCCAGCTAAAATACAGATCCGAGATCTAGTCTGGGAAGACTCAACCGGCACCCTACACGACGCATCATTCGACCCCAACATGTTTCAGCAAGCACTAAGAACAGAACTAAACCAAGCAAACATAACGGTAATCCAAACAAACTACACCCAGCTACTAACAACACAAGTTCCACCCTTCTACAACAAAGTTAAAGAAGGATACGCATTCAGCGGATCAAAACGCTTCACATCAATAGCCTCAGACGCAAACTTCACAGTACTATTCGAAAATCCATCGGACAGCGAAAAAACAGCAGCAATACTAGCTATAGCAGTAACAGGATTCGTCCAATGCTACGTAGACATATACGAAAACATAACAGTAACATCATACGGAACATCAATCACAATAAGAAACCTAAACCTAAGCTCAACAAACACAAACATATGCAAAGTCTACTACGGAGGAACATACGACCTAACAAACGCAATAAAAGTACACGAAACAATAGTCCCCGGAGGAAGCAAAAAATTCGCCATAGGATCATCAAGCGAAGTAGGAGAAGCAGTAATCATCCCACCCGGAAAAAGCATACTCATAGTAGTAACCAACAAAGGTGCATCCGCCGGCGACTTCAGCATACAAATCCTATGGTCAGAAGCCGTAATTTGACACTTCCTCTTAACCCAAAATTACTTCTTTACCAAAAATTTTTAATGCAGAATGGAAAATACCTTATAAGGGGTTAAAAATTATGGACTTTAAAGAAACACTAATCACCAACAAAAGAATTATAGCAGCCTTCCTAACGGTTATAATCGCCTTTTCATTATTCATGTACTGGATCTACGCTCAGCAGCCATTCCGAAGCGAATGGACAAGCCAATACATGTCCGGAGCGACAGAGGTGCAAGCAACATTCTATGACCCATCAGGCGAAGAAGTAAGCGGAGTAGAAGACAAAAAACTCGCATGGGTAACAACCGGAGACAGAGTAGTTGCAACGGTCAAATGGAGCGTGGACCTACACATAAGCTACAAGGATCTGTCATCGCCATTAACGGTAAACGTCACACTGGTCTATCCGACAACGGCGGAAGGAGAAACCGCAAAACAGACGAAAATACTCACGATCCCAATAAAGGTTCACTCCGCATCAATAATCCGCAGAGTAGAATTCGACCCAATAAACCTGCCAAAAGTAACAGTCGAACCCCCAATGATCCCCAAAACATACAGGCTGAAATATGAAATATACGTCAACCTAACAGCACCAACAATCTACGGAGACACAGCATC
>QMYO01000424.1 GCA_003662715.1 Candidatus Bathyarchaeota archaeon
ATCTAAAAATAACAAGCAGTTTAGAAACGTGGTCAGTAATGGTTAAATGTGCAGATTGTGGAAAAGAAATCCCTGAAGATAGTGTTGTAGACTGCGACATGTGTGGAGATCCCCTTTGCGAAGAATGCGGAAACTTAGGTTTGTGTTCTAATTGTGCTGAACTTTGGGAAGCCGAAATAGACTTAGAGGACATGGAAGCAGAAAGAGAATGAAAAACCATTTAATCTCCCTCCAACGCGTAAGGGTCCGTTAATACGTGTTAACAAACCCTAAGGCTGTTTCTTAACCATACGGAAGGCGCGCTACGCAATTTTAAAATTTAGCATTACGTATCAGAATATGAGGGAAGACGTGATGTTGAAAAGAATACGCGATGGAATCGTGAATCTTAGGAGCTACTCTAACCTTCTTTGCATTCTTCTTTTGTCGTCCTCTAATTCTAATCGCAGGGGTATCTATCCTGCTTCTTAATCATTGGATTGGAAAAAGGATAGAAACCGAGGAGAGAAGAAAGTGGGAGCGGGAAAGAAAGAAACTGGAAGACGATATAACATGCGTCGCTTCTTGGGCGTATTGGCAGAAATAACACGAAAAAAGGCTTCGCCATCGAGGTCAGACCCGAAACGTTTGGGGTTCATCCATCGCCTATGCTCCCAAAGATATATCGCCAAATCGCGCAACATTTAGAACTAACTAATTCACGCGCCCATTAGCGAGATTGGAGCTAGCCAGAAGTTACCAGCAAAAATATTGCCGTGAGCATTAAGACAAAATACACTATTGCAAAGATTTTTGGAACCCAAAGCTCAACTACCGTAAGTTGTTTATATCTGTCAATGGCGTTCTTAGGTTTCAAGTAGGATCATTCTGCCTTATACATAGCAAGAGGTAGCTTCCGCTCGATTATGTTTATCAAGAACATCTGTGTGAGAACTAGCTGAGTACTTATCTATCCATTGACCCAAAACGTTTTCTAACTCTTCAACCATGTTGACGGTGTTATCTAACCTTGTTGCATTAACTCCTTTCCATGTAAACGATTCTGCGACTTCACGTCCCAGATCATCGATTTTCTGAAAGGGTGCTTGGTTGAGTTCTTTGAAAGCGGTTACTTTCTCGGTCACGTTCAACTTGTCCAGAACCGATCGTACAGTTGGTCCCCCTGTGGGGGATGATTGCCACCAAAAAATGTTGTGTATCAATCTATCAATGAAGTAAAGCGGTTTTTCGTATTCGCTTAGCTCAGGATTCAGATTCCTCAAACCATAAAGAAACCAATATGAATATTCCATTTCATAAAAGAAACCATCAATTAAAGCTTCTATGTTATCTTCGTTGGGTTCAGTTTCTCCAAGTCCTTTTCTGTACGTCATTAGGAGATACCCAATATCCGTAGCCCTTCCCAGACTAAGCCAAAAGTGGAGCGCCATAGAACTTGAGCCCTTACGATTTTTTTCCAAGCAGGCTCGTAACGAATTATTTGTGCGAATCCCTAAATATATGGACGATAAGAGAGCAACAACAAGGGCACCTACTACTACATACTTCAACATCTCTCTTTTCTTCAATTTTTACCCCTCCTCTTAACTTCAAGTTTTTATACTACGCACAATTATAGATTTCCGTTAACGCATATTAACAGAAAAAGAGGGGAGATTAGTGGTTTCAATTGGCTACGGATGCAGCAAATCCTTCAGCCACCACATGACGTCGTATTCGAATGTTGTTGGGTCGATGTCTGAACCTGAAACAGGTTCCAATCCAATATCTTTAGCACGCACTAGAGAAAACGGCATTAGTGTTAGAACAACCATAGCTATCAAAAGAGTTACGAACACAAATCGTTTTTTCACTTTCTTTTTTCCTCCTTATTTTTGTCGTTCTGGTGAGAAAGAAGAGAAAGAATCAGACCGGGAATAAAGAGGCAATTTGAAACAATAATTAGAATTCCCGTTATTCTAAGGTCTGGGTTCGGTCTGTTCAGTAGCACAATGTTTACAATGAAAATAGGAATCGCCAACGCTAAAAGTATCCGACCGATGAAACTCTTCTGGATTTTGCTTTTACTCGTCATTTTCTCATCTCCTTTCTTTTTTGTTCTCTTTCTGCCCCTCAATTAGGGCTAGGCGGAGACACGCCTCCAAAGGCACCTTTTCACCTCCTTTAATTATACCAAGAAGATTATTATTGGGACGAATAGGGCGATTGGGTAGAGGACTATAACCAGTAGAGATGCTAATGTTTTCAGAGTCTTTGCAACCCAACCAACTTTTTCGTCCTTAACACTCTTTTCTTTCCGCCAGTCCTTATAAGCCCATTGGAGCACAAGCTCCCACGCCACGAAAATGAACAATCCAGAGACCGCTAAGTAGAGACCATTTCCCCATCCAAAAATCGAAGGGTACAGACCTCGCCTCAAATACCACACCACGGAGACTCCTCCCTCCTCTTCCAGTAAAGTTCTTGAGACTTTCTGACCATTTCGTCGTAGGCTAAAATGTGTTGCCACCAAGCGACCATCCAGAGTATTGTTGCGACCAGAAGTATCACAAACCCGATTTTGAATCTACGTCTCACTGACACGCCTCCGAAGGAATACCTCTGGCTTCCATCTTCTCATTTGCCTTACTTATTTTTATGGTTTGCCGTTAAATGGTACTAACAGAAACACCTGTTCACCAGAATTTCTTCAAAAGAATAGGGTCAATCGGGAAGCGCTCGTTTTTGCTAATCATGAACCAAACATCTTCTGGGTCAATCCATCGGTTGGTTTTTAACTTTAGTTCTGCTCCTTCTTCATTAATTATTGTGTAATAC
>QMYO01000425.1 GCA_003662715.1 Candidatus Bathyarchaeota archaeon
ATATCGCTTCACTTTTTCCACATCACCGTGATAAATGGCGAGTCCACCTGCAATTCTATACCAGAAAATCGCATTAACGTAATTTTTAGCCTTTTCAGCTTCTTTAGCCTTTTCTAAAGCCTCCTCCATGGAATACTCTATCTTCCTTGGATCAAGAAACATAGTCTCTCGCAGAGCCTCATACACTTCAGGATCATCTGAACAGAGTAATTCAAGATCGCTCAAAGACTTTTTGGCCTCCACTTCTTTATCTTTCTTTTTCTTGCCGCGTAATTTGTTAAGAAACCCCATATAATCACCATCAACTTTGGCATAATAGTGAGTACTCTAGAATTAATTAACTTTTCGCCGAAAATGAATATTTGGATAATTTTTTATATTGCAACGATTTGATGAATATTGATGACTGAAAAATTGTTGAAGACAATTAAGGCAAGCATGGTTATTCCGCAAGAAACTGAAGGGTGGTACGATAAAAAACCTTGCGTTTTATTTTTCACAGATAATAGATTACTAATTATGTTCTTTAAGGAGGGATCTTATTGGATTTCCGTTCTTGTTATTTTCTCGCTTATATTAAGCTTTCTCGGGTTAATATTGATGAAAACTTTTCTTTTTCTATTTGGCATTCTCGCCGGAATCACTATTTTGGCATTATCTGTGATTCTTAGCAAGCTGAAGGAACGATATTTAATAAGGAAAGCTGAGAATAGAATTAACGAAATTTTAGAGTTTGACGGTAGAAACTTTGAGATTAAGTATGGCAACATAGAAAAGGCAAAGATAAGTAGGTACCCAAAGTTCTATAGACCTAGTTTTTTCATTCCGCAATTTGAAGAGTACATTAGCCGAATAGAGATCGTAACTACTGATAAGAAAATCTACACATTTATGTGTAATGAAAAAAATTCTATTCGGTTAATAGAATTATTGAATGGATTTATTCAAGACAAAGTTAAAGTTGAGACAATACTATGAAGAAGAAAAAGAAAGAATATTTATTTAGTATATCTGTCTTTATATTGTACTATCCGATGCCTTAAAGGCGAGGTCCCCATTGATTAGAAACCTTACGGTAATAGTTTTGATCATTCTCATGTTACAGTTCCTTAATTTCCCCTTTGGTTATGTTTCTTCGCCTCAGGTCATAATTGAATCAAAATCACTCAAAGAAGCATTAGAAAAGGCAAATGATGGAGATACAATTATATTGCTGCCGGGAGTTTACTTTGAGAGAGAAATTGACGTAAATAAGAGTGTTAGAATAGTTGGAAAGAGCAGGGAAGAGACCATCATAGATGGAAATGAAACGGAGCAGTACATAATTAAAATAATGAGGGAGGGAGTTCTGATTGAAAATTTAACAATAAGAAATACTAGCAGAGAAGGATGGTCTAAAGGTATTATTATATATAAAGCCGCGAACGTTACCCTCAGAAATATTATAGTTGAAGATTCTATTTATGGTGTTGAAATCTGGGATTCAAGCTTCGTTACGATAACCAATAGTAGAATATGCAATTGTACTCGGGGAGTTTACATACATGATGAAAGCTTCAACAATAGAATTCTATACAACATGATACTTAATTGCGCAGAAAATGGAATACATATAGAGTATTGTGATGGAAACATTATATGCTACAATAATTTCATTAATAGTTCAGTTTTTTCGCTTGGAGATAATACATGGTTTCTCCAGTATCCCGCAGGCGGAAATTACTGGAATGGAAATATAAAATCCGTCGACAACTATTGGGGCTCATATCAGAATATTTCAGGGAGCGATGGGATTCTAGATGAGGAATATGGAAACCTTGATAAGTATCCTTATAAGGGGCCTATTTACAATTTTCAAGTTGCATACGACCAGAAAATTTTTGACATAATTTTATCAACGAACTCAATAGTCAAGAATTTACATTTCATCGAGAATTCAACGATAGTTATAAACTTAGAAAGCACAGATGGCGAATCTGGATTTTGTAGAGTTGCAATACCTAAGGAGTTAATGTTCTGCAGTAATCTTTCACTATGGCAAGTTTACTACGTTATGAATGGTCAAGTTAAGGAGGCGGATAACCTCTTAATTTTAGAAGATGCAAATGCTACATACCTCTACTTTGAATACAGCCAAAGGGCGAACGAAATAAAAATAATCTCAGAATTCTCAAGTCGGTTGGTAATTACGCTTTTTTTCATTATTACTGGAGCTTTGTTAATTTACTTCAAGAGAGAGATAAAAAAGGGGAAGATTTTAATTTAAGGATAGTCTTTTTTCTTGAATCTTCTTCTTATTAATGGAAGGCTAGTTAGAGCTAGCATTAGTAGTATTGTGAAAGTTGTTGGTAGCTCTGGAACAACCCATGTACCTATTACTTTAATTTGTTTCGTGCTGAGGTGAAATGTGAAATATAAGAACGAGTGGGTTGCATTGGAGTTTACAGTTGGGAAGACTTGTTCTCCGTTGACGTAGACTTTCCATTCGTCAGTTTCTTCATTTTCAAGTCTGAGAAGCGATTTTGGAATAGTTACATTCATGAATCCCGTCGCTCCATCAGGACCAGTTACGTTGAATAATATCATCTTTCCAGTTTGGTTAAGAATCATTGACCCTGGCACAACTGTCATGTTGCTTAATGTAACTACGGTGAATGATTCTTCTTCCCAAACAATTTCATGGTAAACAGTGTAGCCTATTTCGTATGGAATTTCGGCGTCTTCATCGGTTAACAGTGAGATTTCCATAAGCTCAAGCGGCATTGAAAACTCTGAGTTAACGACTCCGGTCACATTAAATGTTAAAGTTATTAGAG
>QMYO01000426.1 GCA_003662715.1 Candidatus Bathyarchaeota archaeon
AATTGCCTACCGTTGCTAATGGCGTTTTTCTTAGTATTATTATGCATGCCAGTAGACACAGCTCACGGATTCCAAGTAAAGCACACCCCAACTATCGTTAAGGAGAGCAGTACACCGACAAAGCAGACGGCACAACTAGGTACTACATATAAGGATAAGTTCAACGCAACGTTTTACGAGAAAGTCTATATATTGAAGGTAACGGATCCTGGCATATACTTAATAAATGTGTCCGCAACGATCTACTCACCACATGGGTATGGGTGGGATGGCGAGTTACTGCTTGAGACGTGGGGAGAGGTTTATTACCCATGGCTTGATAAGTACATCACTGAAAAGGAAAAACTGGATTCTATTTCCTATAATTATAATGGTACTTGGATAGCGAGAAAATACGTCTTTGTGAGCCCCGGAGAACTAATATTACACTGGAACTGGTCATTCTCATGGCCGGACATAGAAGTTGAGGCGGAACTTATAGTCATTAAGCAGGCATCATTATCTAATGCGATTCCGATAGTAGAGGAGATAAACATAACAGAAGGCTCCACATCAAAGTTGTTAAAGATCGACGTTGCAAAGGAAGCGATCTATAACATAACTCTTTCCAGTGTTGTGAGTTATAATGCTGATGCGTATCTTCGGTCAGCGTACTTAGAAATATCGACCGACTGGATAGAGGATTATGAAAACCTTACGGTTTACCTTAATAATTATAAGGTAGGGGTTATAAGCGGCAACAACTGGTTCTATCTACCAGTACCGCTGGAATACGTAAATCTAACGGGCGAAAACAATCTTACGCTAGTATATAAGGGTCCCGACAATGTTACGGTCTATTATGCAGAGCTCGATGTCTGTTATTGGGACTGGAACCCTTACGATGGCTGGTATCTAGATCAGGACTGGGTATCCTACTGGTGGATATATGAAGACGTGTCAAACGTCTGGAGCGGTAAAGCGTATGCATGGTCCATATACACGCATGTTCCCCTGCAGTTATATCTACTCGACGAAATACATGGACAAGAAATGCTAAATACGATAATAAGCGTTTCCGGCATAACGATAAACACGACAACAGGAATTCACGAGACAAAGTTGAGCATTTATCCCGTCTTGGCGCATTTAGAACCCAATGTAACTTACTATCTCTGGATCGACATCGGATCGTTCAAACCCGAAGATTGCAACGCAGTGGTGTACATAACTCTTGAGGGAAATATGACAGAATTGAAAGCTAAAGTGATAGATACAGCGGGATCGATAGAGTTATCATTTAACGCAAATGTGAGAAGTGATTTCGTGGTTTTGCAATTATCTCCCGACAAATACTATAACCTCTCACTGAGAATAACCGAGGGCGGTAACTGGAGTGTGCAGGCCATAGCAGTTCCATTCTTCCCAATGGATTGGTGGTGGTATTATTACTATGGATATCCTAATTACATTAGTCACAAAATTTGGGGCAAACCGCACCAGTTACACGAGAACCGAATATCGGTACAAAATCTCGCTACAATCAGGGACTGGTATCTGCTATACTGGTACTATGGAATGTACTACAGAACATTGCCTTTGAGGAACATAATGGGCTCATATGAAAACTTCCTTATATACGTAGATATTGGAGAGGTCGTCAATTACACTGATGGAAGCTTTGTAGGCTTGCTTGAGAATCCATTTATGTATGGAAGCACGGATCCAGTGATGATATTATGGGTTATGGCGGATCCTATATATTATGATCCTGAGACTTACGAGACTCTAACGCCGTCCGAGAGCGTTAAAGTGAACATTTCTGCGATAATAACAGGAGACATAGAAACCATAAGCCCTGGAGTTACATTGACCCTCAAGTTCAATGCAACGACAGGGCCGAGGTTTAAAGTGTTTAAGGCGGAACTTGATAATGGTAAAATGTATCTTTTGGAAGCAAGTCCCTTGGCGTATGAGAATTCGGGATATATTTACCTTACTGGGTTTACAACGTCGATAGAGGACTGGTGGAGTTACTTTTCACGTAATGAGATGTACATTGGAACAATTAACAGTTCTGCATACCTAGCGATTGCGCCTCTTGTACCAAATACTGAGTATTACATAGTACTATCAGTGTGGGGTGGAGATACGTCGGAAGTTTCACTCAAAATATCAGAGTACAGTTCTAAGAACTACGCCTTAGGAACAAAACTGACATTGAATCTAAAGCCCGTTGAAACAGCACCAGAGACCGTGCAAAGTCGTATTTACAAGTTTGATGTTCATGAGAACTACACATATGTAATAACTGTGGAGAAAGGAGACGATTTCGTAGCAAGTGCTAACATACTGATAGTGGATATGGAGGGCAACACCCTATTCAAGTACCAACATGGGACACACATAGTCATAGAGCCTTACGACTATCCAAGGGAATCCTCCTTGATATTCACTGCTAATGAGACAACAACGGTCACAATGATAATCTGGGGCGGTAGCGGGTCATTAAATATTACAATTACGGAGATAAAGTCATATGAGGCGGGTTATGAGGAGGGCTATGAGGCGGGATTTGAAGAGGGTAACGCCACCGGATTTGAATTAGGCAATGAGACCGGGTATGAACAGGGATTTGCCGAGGGCAATGCGACGGGATTTGAATTAGGTAACGAAACAGGATATGAACTGGGATTCGAGGAGGGTAACGAGACAGGATACGAAGCTGGATTTGAGGCTGGCAATGAAAGCGGATATAGCGCAGGATTTGAGAGCGGGGCTTTTACGGGCCGAATTACGGGATTTGCCCTAGGGGCGTCGGTCGGAGCAGTAATAGG
>QMYO01000427.1 GCA_003662715.1 Candidatus Bathyarchaeota archaeon
TCCTCGTAGTTAGCCATGTTGTTGTATCACGAGCTGAAGGAAACATTGTAAATCTTGACAAAATAGTTCCCTCAAATTTTGCTAAAACCTTTGCTCAACAGTTCGGCAAAGACCCAGCCCTAGTTGAAACAATTCTGCGAGAATCTAGAAGCATCGTTCGTATGGGTGATGGAAAACTTATAACAGAAACTAAACATGGGCTCATTTGCGCCAATGCGGGCGTAGACAAATCCAACGTTCCTGGAGAAAGAAATGTTGCTCTTTTACCCAAGAATCCCGATGAGTCAGCACAGAGAATTCGGCAAGAAATAAGAAAGCTCATAGGGAAGGACGTGGCGGTTATTGTCTCCGATACTCATGGACGACCATTGCGGAAGGGAGAGATTAACATTGCCATTGGAATTGCTGGAATCTGCCCTATTCGAAATCGAAGAGGAGAAAAAGACTTGTTTGGATACGTTTTAAGGGTGAAGCGGACCGCCATTGCTGATGAGTTGTGTTCCGCAGCGGAATTGGTTATGGGGCAGGCAAATGAAGGAATTCCAGTAGCTATAATTCGAGGGTATTCTTATCCAAAAGCAGAGAAAGCGAAGGCAACGGAACTAACTAGACCGCGTGAGAAAGACTTGTTTATTTAATTAATTAATCAAGGTGATGAGGATAAACTAACGAAACTAGAAAACTTTATTTTACATTGTAATATTCTGGATACGCTGTGCGGTGAACTATTTTGAAGGCTCTATCAGTACATGTGGAAAAATGTTGCGGATGTCGAATCTGCGAGCTGATATGTGCTTATCAACATTTCCAGCAAAACAACCCGAAAAAAGCGGCAATAAGAGTTTTCCCGTTATTTCCAAACCCCGCCTCCAACGTGCCAATTGTTTGTCACCACTGTGGAGTTCCAAAATGCGTTGAACAATGTCCAGAAGAAGCTCTTTACAAGGCGCAGGATGGACGTGTTTTACTAGATGCTAAGAAATGCACTGGTTGCCGTGCGTGTTTAGACGCATGCCCTTTCACTGCTCTTTACTTCCACGGCGACATGATAACTCCAATAATATGTGACCTTTGTGATGGTGACCCGGTTTGCGTAAAATGGTGTCCAACAAATGCTTTGCGTTTCACTCCCCTGTCTGTTATTGGACAGGAGCGACGTGTTAGAACAGCCACTGCCATGGCAGGAGAGTCTTGAAGATGGTTCGATTTAAAGGAGGCTATGTAGGAAAAATCGCCAGAGTCAATTTAACAAAGAAAAGGGTGAAAACTGAAAAGGTTAAGCCAGCATTCGCCGTCAAATATATAGGAGGCAGAGGATGGGGCGCACGACTCATATGGGATGAAATTCCTGTCCACACAGACCCGTTAGGACCGAAAAACAAGCTTATTATTGCCACAGGTCCGTTGTCTGGACTCCTCGTTCCTGGAGCTGGAAAAACCAGTTTTGCCACCATTAGCCCAGCTACTGGCTACTATGGAGACAGCAATGTAGGTGGAATGCTTTGCACTGAACTTAAACAGGCAGGGTTCGATGCACTAATTCTGGAAGGTAAGGCGGACAAACCAGTTTATCTCTGGGTTGAAGATGGCAAAGTTGAGATGAGAAGCGCTGAAGACTACTGGGGCACGGGTAGCCTTGATACAGAAAGCTCTCTTAAAAAGGATTTGGGCGACGAACTTATCCGCGTGGCTTCAATTGGGCAGGCGGGAGAAAATCTTGTAAAATTCGCCTGTGTCACTTGCGACTATGGGAGACAAGCTGGCAGAACTGGAATGGGCGCAGTCATGGGCTCAAAAAAAGTGAAAGCAATAGCAGTGCGAGGTTCCTTTGACATTCCAGTTGCTAATCATAAGGCTATGAGAAAACTCTTCGAAGATTCTATGCAGAAAATTCTTCAGCATCCAGTATTGAGCATCTGGCGGAGGCATGGAACCATGCAGTACATTGATTGGGTACATGAGAATGCTTGTCTACCTACGCACAACTTCTTCTCCGCAACATATGAGGGATATCGCAAAATTAACGGAGATACTATGGAAAGGAACACTAAGGTCGCAGATAGAGCGTGCTTCGCCTGTCCCATAGCTTGTGGAAACTTTTCCGTCATTAAAGAAGGACCTCATAAAGGAATTGGAATCGAAGGACCAGAATATGAGACTGCCTCCATGATTGGTAGCAACTGTATGCTCTCCACCATGGAAGATGTAATCTACGCCAATTACCTTTGTGACAACCTTGGACTCGACACAATATCCGCTGGAAACGTCGTCGCCTTCGCTATGGAATGTTATGAGCGCGGCATAATAAAGAAGAGTGACCTAAATGGAATTGAGCTTAAGTTCGGAAACACCCAGGCTGTGTTCGACTTTCTTGAGATGCTAGCCAAACGGGAAGCTATAGGTGACCTCTTCGCTGAAGGGGTGAAAAAAGCCTCAGAAAAACTAGGTAAAGCCTCTGAAAAATTTGCGATGCACGTAAAAGGTCTCGAAATCAGCGGATATGATGTTAGGAAGGCACAGGCGATGGGACTAGCATACGCAACAGCAGATATTGGAGCACATCACAACCGAGCTTGGGCCATCAGCTACGACATTGAAGTTGGAAGAGAAAATTATAATGAAGACAAGGTGAAAAAAGTTATCTACCTTCAACATGCAAGACCACTGTTCGACTTACTTGGAACATGCCGCTTCCAGTGGTTAGAAACCGAGATAGAGTTAGAAACTTATGCTCAATTCTACACAGCAGCCACCGGAATTAAGATAACCGCTGAAGACTTACTGCGAGCTTCTGAAAGAATTTACA
>QMYO01000428.1 GCA_003662715.1 Candidatus Bathyarchaeota archaeon
CCTCTTTCAGCTAATGTTTTCGACAATTCGTATATTAGTTCAACTGGAGTGGATGACCAAGAGAGAAAGAAATATGGGATTACTTGGAGTATTTTCATGTTTCTAAGCCTCTTCTCCAGTATGAGATATTAGCTGATCATAAATATGCAATAACCTTCTTTTCATTAATTTCCAATTGTAGATCTTTTCGTACGCCAACCTTCCGTTTTTCCCAAGCATTAACCGCAAGCTACAGTCATTTTTCAAGCGCATTACAGCGTTCTTAATAGCCTCAACGTTACCGTAGGGAATAACTAGTCCACACCTCTCTTTTTTCACTATTTCTGCTGCTGTTGTCTCTTCATTAACGATGATTGGCTTACCACACATCATCGCCTCAAATAGCTTGTTGGGACTTGCATAAATATTATTAGGTATGGTCGGGTCATATAGAGCGAAAAGAATATCTGCTTCTAATGTTCTTTTTACGACTTCCTTATAGGGAATGAACCCAACATATTCAACTTTATATTTCAAACTTCTCGGTAGATTCTCGAATATTTTCACATCGGGTCCCAAACCTGCTATAACCAGCTTAACTTCATCTAAATCCCTAACAGTCTTCAATATATCTGTTAAACCTCTTGATCTATCGATTAAACCGGCATAAAATAAAGTAACTTCTTTTGTTACGCTAGGCTTTGAAACAAGCCTTCCTTCAACATAATCAGGTGGAGAATTATATATAACGGCCATTCTCTTCATCCGAGCTCCCTTAATTTGCCTATATCGGGTAGGATCAACTATAAAAATGGCGTCACATAATCCTATGCCAAACTTTTCTACCCATGCAATTATCTTTCTTGCAAAAGAAGGAAATAATTTGGGAAGGTTGTCGGCGTAGAAGTCATAAATTGTATAGCAAAGTTTGACTTTTTTAATCAGTTTAATTGTTATTGCAGGCATTAATGTATCAAGATCGCATGCATGAATAATTTTTGCATCATTTAATAATAAAACGAGAAACTCATACAACCACCACAGTGGAAGATAAAATGCCACATTAACCTTATCATAAGGTGCTTTAATACTAAAGTATCTAACATTATATCCATTAAATTTTTCAAAACGTCTCTCACCTTTGCGATCCCAAACCAGTAACTTCACATCATAATTATTTTTTGCTAGTGCTTCAGCTACTTTATGAATACTCGGATCTATCGCTCTAGATCGAACTAATATTACTGTTCTGTAATTGGCGCTTGTATGAGGCTTCATATCCCTTCTATATGTAAGATTAATGTGCCGTCAATTGATTTGTTATTGCTTTCTCCTCTGGAGACCTTAAAACACTAGCTATTACATATGCTAGTGGAGTGAAAGGAGAATCCATAACAAGCTTTGCTAAAATGTCACTATGGAACAGTAAACTTGAAGCTCTATCTATTAACGTCTTCTTTATCTGAAATTGTCGTCTATATAGTCTCCAATCAACGTTGATCCTTACATTTTCTAGGTTTGTTGTACCGATCCCTTCCCTCTCAGCAATTAGTATATGCTTTGCCCTTTTAAGTGGTATACCAATAATCATGGCTCCTAACGCATCTGCCACTACAACATTATTGGATGTTATTATTAAATCCATTTTAATAGGTTTTCCAAACATTGGACCATGTTCATCTAATCCATAAAGCCCATCTATAATTGTTATTTTTGGATTCAGAAGTTTAGCCATAAGCGCGAGTTTACGGTCAAGATTCTGATGACATAGACACCTCATGGTGTCTGGATAGCAACCCCACAAATTCTTAAGACCTAAACTCACACCTGTCATCACATGAACTTTTAAAACTGGGGCAGATATGAAGCAATCCACTTTCTCTAAAAGGATTTTAGGTAATTGTACCTTCACCCACTTTCCTAGAACCTTAGATTTAATAAATTTCGATGGAAGTTTAGAGAGGTTTACTAATTCAGCTCCAACTTCCTTGCATATTCCATACATTTGATGACCCTTAAAAGCATCATCAGCTTTAAACGAACGATTACCGCCATCAGATTCTCCCACAATAAGTTCGCTACTTCTATCTTTAAGTATTTCAAGTAAACATTTTAACAGCCACGGGCTGGTTGTAACTCCTTCTTTGTATAGCGGAAAGGTAAAGTTGGGTTTCACAAACACTACAGAATCTTTCTTGGCATATTCTTTCCAATTAACATATTCAAGACATTTTAGAAGATTTCGTCTCAATTCTCCATTTACTTTAGCGATTGCTGCCAAATACGTTATCTGCCTCAATAATGCCCCTCGACTACTTGCACAAAGTCCCTACTAGTACTAGAGTTGAGTTCAGTTGATTTATTACAGGAATGCTCTCCATAACACTCTCAAACAGATGTATGATATCTAATAAATTATGAGATAGCCTTATTTCAGTTACCTTGAATACGCGTACGAGCGAAAAAGAAATAAAAATGAAGTTGAACATTTTTCTAGATTAAACCATATATATTGTGCAAGGTCGCCTTTAGAAAGTTGTTTAGTGAATTCGGCTCAAAGAATTAAACTTAGACCTTTTTAAGATACAAGTGATGCAGGATTACAACTCCAACTACAAAATCAAAGGTAGAATCTTTAAAATGGAAGTCTTTCTGCGCCACAAACTATGAATTCAGCCCCGTTTCTCTCCAAGAAGGCTGAAAGCCACTCTGCCCCACAACCATAATCTAAAATCAACGTAGGCTTACGAGACCATATATTATCTAGGATTATTGCGAGCTCCTTCCTCCGAATAACGCCCCAAAGAAGAGACTTCTCATATAC
>QMYO01000429.1 GCA_003662715.1 Candidatus Bathyarchaeota archaeon
AGGTAATTGCACATTTGAATACGAAGTGTTATCGCTATCCATTCATAATTGATAAATGGATTATCCTTAGACGTAAAGAGAAAATTCTTACAATTAGAGAAAAACTAACGAATGAAAGCGAGCAAAGCCTAGAATTCTCATGGCTTCAACACCTTACTTTCGGTGAACCCTTCCTAAGCCCTAAATGTGTGATAGATTTGGCGGCAGAGACCGTATTAACCCATACCCAAGAAATACCTGGAAGCATTTTACCAGTTAAAAGGAAGTTTAAGTGGCCAGTCGTTGAGGGCAAACATAAAGAAAACATAGATTTAAGCCGTATTCCTCCAAAAAATGTAAGGTCGCATGACCTGGCATATCTAATGGATTTACGTGAAGGCTGGTATGGAATTACAAACACTGAAATGAAGTTAGGCTTCGGACTGATATGGGATAAAAGTGTTTACCCCTACATCTGGTTCTGGCGGCCTCTTGGAGGAGCATGGGATTACCCATGGTTCGGCAGAGCCTGGGCTATAGGGTTAGAACCATGCACAAGCTGGCCTGCTACTGGTCTAATAGATCAAATAAAAGAGGGAACCGCTGCAAAGATAAATGGCAAATCTTCAATTGAAACCGAAATAAAAGCAGTTGTGTATACTGGATTCAAACGAGTAAAAAATCTCTTCACAGACGGAACAGTCGAAGGTGTAGAAGAAGAGAATCCCTAATTAGAATGAACTTGACAGGTGAAACTATGTCTAAAGCCAAGAAAAAAATGTTGCTATTTTTAACCGATGCAAAATGCTCTGAAAAAACACCCATTATGGCAACTTTGGCGTGGCTTGCAAAAAGAAAGGGAATTATTTTCGATTCTTATATTTCAAGCGGCATTATAAGGGCATTTGGATTAGACATCGACGGATTCTTCTTTGGCGATATGCATGCTGAGCAATTCTATTATATATGCAATGTTTATGACGTTCAATACTGCGTTTACGGAAAACCCAGAAGGTTTTTAGAAGATCTTAAAGTCTTTAATAAAGAATGTGTAGCATCAGCACAACGCGATCTCCCAGAATTCTATTCTTCAGTCTTTAACTGGTATGATGTGGAGATTCCGAAGGAAGCTATAATGGTTAGAACAGAGGCTATCAATCTTGAGGGACCAAATGGGAAGAAATGGCAAATCTTCATAGATAGCTACTGCTATCCAGACATATACTACCAAGAAGCCTTAGGAATAGGTTCCAATATTACAGATAGAGAATTAAAAAAGCTCAGAGAGATGGGAGTAGAAGTAATCTCAACTTTGTATTGTGAAGATAGCAGCATAGAAAAATTGAAAAATTTAGATTTTAAAGTAAGAAGCATTGATTCTTTAAGAGGAGGAGATTCATACGGTTCAATTACGTCTAGAATAGCCGATCGATGGTTGAATAAAGCTAAAGGTGTTGCAACTGGTGACCCTAATTTGGTTACCTTCTGGCTTCCATTTTTCTGTAGAAACGATTTAATATGTTTATACGATTCGGATTGGAAGAATCTGGCCTCCGTTCTCTCGTCATATGCCGACAAGAAAGATCAAACCGTTATATGGGGGCTTCAACCGTCTGATAACTTCATTACGGAGCTGTCGAAATTCAACAAGGTAATGCAGATAATAACTTATGAGCGCCCTCTCTTCGTCATACAATTAAACAACGAATGTGTCAATAACTGTTCAAAATCACCTACCTATTGGGACACTGAATTTTCGGATGAAGAATTGCTAGAGAAAGCAGAAAATGGACAGATCGCGTGTTGCCTTTTGGTTTTTTCGGAAAATCTATGTCACTCTTTAGTTATTCCAAGAATGTTTGAGCTCGTTAAAACAACAGGAATCAAAATTGGGATAGGAACCAAGGTTTCGTGGTATGAATATGCTTCTAGATGGATGAAAGACATTTTGGTGCCGCTAGACTCCGGCGGTTGTTTTCCATTGATTGAACCCCTACTGAGCAGCGCGGGTCTTGGCGCTGCAACAGAGGCTAAAGGCTACATTTCTGCAGAAACCCTACTGGCATGCCTCAAGAAGGCTCAGAAAAGAATTGCTCAGCTTTGGGGTGAACGCTTTGTTCCAATAGGATACTACCCTTGGCAGGATGCAAATCCCTACTACAAACCTGACAGTGCAGACCCTCAATTTGACGTAATAGAAAAAGCGGGTTTCAAATATTCTATCACGTGCAAAAATATGAATGAGCCGCCAAGAATAATTTACCAAAATGATGATTTCATTGTAATTAATCAGCAAAACAGCATGTTGGACTTGTTGACATACACAGAGATGTTGATTGGAAGAAAACTTGATAAAGAAACCATCGCATCTATTGATCCAACTGTAAAAGTCCCTTGGAGTTACACTCCACTAAGTGATTTAAAGCGTTGGGAGAAAAGACTCGTTAATGAAGATAGGCCGGGCTGGGTAATAATATCTATAGACTCTCCTTTTTGGGGGTGGAGTCCATTCTATTTTGATCGCATTGGAGCGCTCAAATCAGCTATGAACTACATTAGGTCGAAAGGAGAAACTGGAAAACTATTTTCAGCAACCCCCCATGAAACGGCGAGGTACGCGAAAATTTTGGAATCTAACGGTTTGCTTTGAGTTTAAGCAGTAATTTTTCTCAAGATTTTTGCATACCTCGCTATTTCATGAGGGCTTGCGCTAAATATTTTCCCGGAATTTCCTCCATTTTTTATAAAATTCATTGCTTCCACTAACAAGTTTCCATTTTTCATGTTATAAAATGCGAATCCCCAGAAGGGCGCGTCTATGG
>QMYO01000430.1 GCA_003662715.1 Candidatus Bathyarchaeota archaeon
CTCTTAATCAGAATTATTGGTGCTGTTACCAGTGTTAGAAGAATAAGTATAACTACGTTTAGCGGGCATTCTGGTATTACTGTATATGTATAATATTCGTCGGAATAGGCGGCGCCGTTTCCATAAACATCTTCTGCGTAAATCGAGTATTTTATTGTCGTTCCTATTCTATGGGGTGGTATCACTGCATAATATAGATGATTTTCTCCGTCGAAGTTTGCGTCTAAAGTGTTCCATGCCGAGCCGTTGAAATAGATGACTTGAACTTTTGAGATTTCGCTCCAGTCTGAAACATACAGCCACAAAGTGACTTGATCATTCTCGTAAACTGTTTGTGGAGTTCTGTAAACAACCTTAATGTATGGTGCTTTAGTGTCGTTCTTGTTCCAGTTTCCCCACATGTCGGTTGCATAAACCGTTAAGGTTGCGTTTTCAACCCATTCCTTCGGGAATGGCACGAGGCTTCCATTCTCTGTTAATCCCTGAAAGAAGGTGAAGTTGTAAATGCTGAAGGATTTTGTTAATGCCTCTGGACCGGGAATTGCCTGTGCAAATCCTATCCATGGAAACTCCCGTCCCGTCATGTTCGGTCCCAGTAGGGCTACTATGCCGAAATATCCAATAAAGTCTGAAGCATAGAGATAACTCCCGTCTGAAACATGAAGGTCAAAGTTTATCACCACGTGAGTTTCGTTAAAACTGTTTACTCTGACGTTTTCAATCCTAATTGAGGGAGCTTTACAGTCAGTAATCACTGGAATTTGAGCGGGTTTTGTAAGTGGATAATAGTCGTAATACCCTGTAAAAACTTCATATGGCTCGCTGCCAATGTGATTGTCCCAGTAATTTCCCACTTTCTTGGAACCGTTGAGATAGAAGCTTATTCCACATATGTCATTTCCTCCTTCAGCATGTTTTTTATTTCCAATAAAGTTGTTCTGGATTACGTATCCGACGGCTCGATTTACGTAAACTCCAACATCATTATCCGAGATGGTGTTGTTTGATATTTTAATGAGACGGTTGAAGTATCCTGTAGGACCGCCTTCGAAATCTGTATATATTCCGTATGTGTTGTTTTCGATGTAATTGCCAATTACTCTAACCTCCCCTTCGTCAGAAACTGCACCGACAAGCTCTAGATGTAGCCAATGCAATATACCCATAGAACAGCACTTGTACACCTTAAGTCCGATGCGAGAATGATTGTATATTCTGTTGCCAATAACTGTGTTTATGGGGCTTTCATAAAGCATGATGCCTATCCAACTTGAATGAACAGAGCAATTATACACTTTCAATATGCTCTGATATGAAAGTACGTTGACTGTAGAGGCTCCGCTGCACTCTGAATTTGCAACGGTCACGAAGTTACAGCCTAAAGACAAAACATTTAGAAACTCGTTATTTATTATGCGGCAGTTAGAAACTGTCAGTTTTGTGGGCCCTCTGGAGGGCACTATGCCCCGCTTACACATTTCAATTAATTCTCTTAGACGCGGCCCGGCATTGAATGTGTCAAAAGCTTGCAGCATTACTCCCGCATAGTTATTCTCAATAGTGTTATTGAAAAGCTCGATATAAGATGAGTTCATTACTGCTATTCCCCTAACGTTATCGTGGAATATGCTGTTTCCAATCATTGAGTGGGAGGCATTAACTAGTAGCACGCCGAAATCGTAATTGTGATGTATCCGGCTGTTTAGTATGACTGCGCCTTCGGTTTCTATGCATATTCCTCCCATCTCTAAGAGGCCGAAAAGTCCTGCTCCGGAAATGTCTGAGCTATTAATAAAAATTGATGAGCCTTTTCTAGCCACAATGTAGTAGGCTCCAGTCTCTTTGGATATTGTTGAGTTTATTATGGTTAGCGAACCTTTTGGAAGAATCTCAATCTTAATTGGCTTTACATCACCTTCCATTTTAATCTGCGAGTTCAGAATTGTTAAGGACGAGTTCACTATGATGCTTTGATTAAATGTGAATATGCCATTGCTGAGGCTACTAGGCTCATTAATTACAATCGGCTCGGGCTCTTTGAAATGTGGTCTGACTTCTATGCTGGTCAAAATTGAGACTTTAGGAATATTTATTGAAATCACTTCGCCATTTCTAGTATATGCTACTTTTGTTCCGTCAGGCAGATCTTCGCTATATACGCAGATGGATAACTCTTTTCCTTTAAGTTGCGGTGGCAAAGTGAAGTTGAAGTTAACGTTGTAAGTTCTGATGACCTTGTCTGCATCGAAGTCATAGTTAAAGTTTATAATGTGGAAAATTAGGGCTGTCTCGTTGAAGTTGAAGAATCTGTAGATATGTGCTCTTGGAGGCAAATCTGTCTGAATTTCACTCGGTAGATAGGCATTAACAGTGTTTTCAAATTCCTCTAAAATTGGGTAGGCTTGAGGGCTATATTTAACCCTGTAGAGCAGATATTCGCTTGGTGAAATATCCTTTATTGAGACGATAAGGCCATTGCCTACTTGGTGAACTTGTCCATCAAAATAGGTTGAGAATTGTCTACTTACTGGCTCTGCATATTCATTGTATAAAGCTACGTCACCGATTCCGATGATTATTCCGCCATTCTGTAAATACTGTTCAAGGAGTTCTACTTGATCATCTGTTAAGCAGAGGGCTTCTGGCAGCACTATTGCCTTATATTTCAGAAGTTTAGACAGTGGCTGCGTTATATTAACCCAGACATTATCTCCGAACACTATTATGTCAAAAGTTCTATGGGAATCTGCCAGCAGATAATATGTTCCTTCGTAACCGTCAAAATTTCCTTCTTCAATCA
>QMYO01000431.1 GCA_003662715.1 Candidatus Bathyarchaeota archaeon
ACGTTTCTGTGAGGGCGCAGCTTCTTAATCTCTTTAAGGATCTGCAAAAGGAGTTTGATTTGACCTATCTGTTTATAAGTCATGATTTGAGTGTAGTTGAGTGTATAAGTGATAGAGTTGCAATAATGTATCTTGGCAAAATAGTTGAGCTTGCTCCTACCTATAAAATTTTCAAAAGTCCATTGCATCCATACGCACAAGCTTTAATAGAATCTGTTCCGATTCCGGATCCTACAAAGAGAAAGGAACGAGCGCCTCTGTCTGGTGAGGTTCCAAGCCCGGTTAATCCTCCTGCTGGATGTCGTTTTCATCCTAGATGTCCGTTGGCTATGGATGTGTGTAAGAAAGAGGAGCCGCCTATGACTGAGGTTGAAAAGGATCATTATGTGGCTTGCTTTGCTTTGATGAAAAGGTGATATGGAATGGTTAAGAGAGTCAAGAGTTTAAGGGGAATTATGGTTTACTTATTGATTTCCATATTTGCTGTAACTTTAATTTTGAATATGCCCTCTGCTTCGAAGGGGCAGCAAGCTTCAAATACGCAATTGTTGGTTTCGCCGGAGAGGGTTGAGGTTTCGGTGAATGAAACTTTTACTATTACCGTCAATATTACGAATGTGGATGACCTTTATAGTTGGCAAGTAGTGCTAAACTTTAATGGTTCGGTCCTGAACTGCACCAACGTATGGATCCCAGAGGACAATGTATTTGCTGGACATGCTATGAGTAAAGGAGATTGGTTTGTTGATGTAGATTACATAACTGGCTTGAATTTCTTAGGGATTACTGCCAGCTTACTAGGTAATGATTCTGTTGATGTGGATAATGGAATACTCTTTAAGGCGAACTTTACAGCAATCGGTTCCGGAGCTACGCAATTAACCTTTGCAACCAAAGATAATCCGGCTAAGAGACATCAATTTGCCAGTTTTTATTCATGGATAAGGAATATTGATTTCCTAGAGGTTCCATTCTCCTATAATTTCGGCACAGTAATGGTTGGTGCTGGGGGCAAGCTTCCTCCTGTTGCTGCTTTTACTGTGTCTATTCCTGAGCTTGATCTAAGCAATTATATTGTTTTGAAGGGTTATGCGCCTGTTAGCAAGAATATTCCGTATATCTATGCCTATAAGGGGGTACCAGTAACCTTTAATGCTTCGTCTTCTTATGATCCTGATGGGAATGTCACTTTGTATATTTGGGATTTTGGGGATGGAAATATTACTGAGACGACTAGTCCTGTAGTTGTTCACGTCTATAATAAGATTGGTAGAAGAACTGTGGAACTAAAGGTTGTTGATAACGATAATATTGAGTCTCAGCCGTGCTACTACATCGTTGTAGTTGGGTTGATTCTTGAACGCTTCGACTGGAGTCCTTATCTTTATGGTCTAGGCACAGTTATTGTTGCTGGAGTGGTTATTCAGAGTGTTAGGGCATTTTTGAGAAGAAGAAGGGCTAGGTTGGAGGGTAGGGGTTAAACTGGTCTGTTAGGGCGTCCTTTTTAATTGCTATTTTTTGTAGAAGATATTTCCAGAAAGTTTAAATGGTAATTCTGTCTAAAAATTGATTGATAGTGAGGGGAGAAGATGAAGAAGACTTTAGCTTTTATACTGGCGGTTATAATAGTTTCAGCGCTTGCGCCAACATACCTAATGGTGCCGACCTATGCTGGTGAGCAAGAGAACGCCATGTGGATTGAGCCTGAAACAATAGAGTTTGAGACTGCTACAACATCTGTTGGAGACAGATTTAATGTGACCCTGTGGCTTTGGGTAACATCAGATAATATGTTCTCTTGGCAGTTCAAGCTCTTCTTTGACCCTACCCAACTTAAGGCGACAAGGGCTGGCTACAGCAATGGCAGTTACAGTGAGTGGGCACTTCACAGGACTGGCGGTGGAACAGGAGCTGTATCACCGTCGTTCGGCGACGATTATGTGATGTTGACTGAGTCATGTACAGGCGAAAATTATGTGCCGGCTGGAGTAAAGGCTAGACTAGCGTGGGTTGAATTCGAAATTGTCGCTGCTCCACCATTCGGCGGAAGCCTTGAAAGCATGCTGGATATAGACAATCCAAGCACGTGGGTAATGAATCCTGACATGTCTTACATCCCAATTGTTAAGGAGGGAGCTTCCTACTCTTACGTCTGGAGTGCTCCGCCAAGTCCAAGGTTGGCTGTTGATCCAAGCTATGTGGAATTTGATCCTTATACAGATGCTGTTGGCAAGGAGTTTGACGAGAACATAGTTATTGAGGGATTGAGTGCTGCTTGGTTCCTAAAGAATGCTTCAACGCATCTAGCTTACGATCCTTCGTTGATTGAGGTTGTGAGTGTAACTTTTGGTTCAGCATGGGACGTAGCTACTGACTATTCAGTGACTGATGGAGATATCTATCTGTATGGTGAGGCCAGCACTCCTCCAAGCGGAGATGTAATATTGGCGACTGTAAGGTTCCGTGTAATCTTCCAGGATACTGCCCCGCCAAGAACGGCGGGCGACTATGACGCTTCTCCGCTTGACCTATATGATTATCACCTCTATGCAGAGACACTTGAGATTACAACTGCTCCAGAAGTTGACGGAGAAGTAAGAATTTACTGTCGGGTCGCACTACCAATAGCATACTTGGAAGTCTCAAGCGTGACGCTCGATGCATGCAATGCAGGAAAGGAATTCAATGTTACTGTTGCGCTTAATAAGCTTTACTGTCACTTGTACGTAGTGTTCATGCAATTTATATTAACCTTTCCAGCGGACCTAATCTAGGCAGTAGCACTATAC
>QMYO01000432.1 GCA_003662715.1 Candidatus Bathyarchaeota archaeon
CATGAACAAGTATTCTTCAAGGGGTAAGCCTCCAATCCACACGCCCACAAGCGTTTCTTTATTCCAATACCACGTGTGAAAATAGCATGCTGAAATGGTGTCCCAAGGCACCCCTATAACCAGACCCATAACTGCAGCCAAAAGCAATGCTCTAAACCGTTTTTTATACACTGCAAACGTGATAAAGGGAAGGGTAAAAACAAGCATGACAGCGAGATATTCAAGCACAGTGAACCCTCAAAACTGTAAAGAGCCTTGGACAGTATTTTAAGTTTTAAAAGTGATGGTAGGGCTGCCCGTATCCGCCATAAAATTGTGAAAACAAATGCAGGAAGTAAGAGAAGCTTTCATTAAGCATCCTCATACATGATTTATGAAATACTTTTCTGCTACCTACCCCTTGGAAGAAAACAAGCTTACGCAAAAGCAGTAAGGAAAACCAGCCTTGAAAGGCTCTCACACTTGGTCAAAGTCTGCGACTTTCTAATGCAAACAAAAGTTTACCTTTACTGGTCTGGATTCTGTTAACAGCGACTAAAAGAACATTCTACAGTGCTTCTCCTTTAAGGTTTTAGAGTTAAAAAAATAGGGACTTGTCATTTGAGGTTGTGTTGTTTTCTTCGGTGTAATGTAGATGCTAAGAGTGTTGTTATTATTAAAAATAGCAGGAGGACATTGGGTGTTATCTCTGGAACTGCCCATGTTCCTTTTATGGAGATTTTTCTTGTTGTAAACCAGCCTTGATCGTATGTGTAAGTGAAGTAGAGAAAGGTGTGGGTTCCATTTGTGGTTGATATGAAGAAAGGTATTGTTTCATTACCTATGGTGATAGTCCATGGATTGTCTGTGAGCAGGGTTTGGGGGATGCTAATGTTCCAGAAATATGTTGCCTGTTTACCATAGTCCGAATAGACTATTGCGTCAAAGCTGATCTCTTTCGCTGTTGAATTAAAGGCTATTGCTGGCGAAACTGTTGAGTTGGTGAAGACATCAATAGGGTAGGTTTCACCTTCAAAATTGACCTCTGTGTGTGCGGTTCCAGTTATGGCAAAAGGAATGCAGTCGGCTTCAAAAACTTCAAAAAGATATCTATGTAGGCCGTCAGGTGACCAGTTGATTATTGGCCAAAGTATATACGCGCCTGGATCACCCGTAATAGTCAGTTTAACGGTGAATGCAGCGCCGTTTCCTAATGAACCCAGAGGATAAACATATTCATTCTGTACACCCCATTGTGAATCAAAAAGTCCATGCTGGACCCAGTTAAACTCAAAAGGAATCGATATTCCGTTAAGTTCCATATAAGTTATCTCAGCTGTCGGGGGGTTGCTCATGGACTCCCCAGTGTGCTCAATTGCAAATTGTATGTTAGGGCTTGGATGGTTGCGGAAAAACGATTCTAAACAGAAAGAAGCATAACCGGAGCCTTGAGCTGGTTCGTATCTAATCCTTACCAAGACGTGCGTCTTCAAACCCAAAGTGAAATTGTTCTTCTCGTAGACAGCATACACACCATCATCATAGAATATAATCTGTTCTGGAATTTGCATAGCATAAACCGTTGCCCCATCAACTAAAGCAGTTTTATTGTCTACATACTCAACTGTAAAAATGTCAGAAGTATCTCCATCCCCGTTAACATCAAAGGGCAAAACTGCTTCGCTAATGTTTCCTCGTGGAGGATCACCACTCAACGTTGTTCCATACCAAACTTTTCCCCAAGGCAGCCAAACGGTTCCGCTTGCAGCACTATAGCCGTAGTTATGAAAAGTTAATGTGATGTTCACTCCTCCAACAAAACTTACAATTTCCTTATTCAATATCCTGAACAATGGAACCTCTGTGGTGGGTATATCCCCAAAGGAAGGGTCAACGACGGTCGACAATCCAAGGACCACGCAAAAAAGTGTCACCGCATAAACACTGAAATGAAAACTTTTACCCATAAAGTATTTTATTTGTGCAACATATTATAAAACTTTTCTTGAGCCTATAGGTTAGTTTTGCTTTATTCCGTTAGCGATGATTAATGGAAGAGCATATTGCAAAAACATTCTGTTATAAAGGGGGTGGTCGAAAAGCGCAAGGAATACCTTAGATCCCGGTTTAAAATTCTTGTAGTTTCACATTAAGCGACGATAGAGTTTCACTCCAGTCTTATATCTCTGGTTTGGGCGCGAGAATGTCTAACATTTTTAATGGCTTCTTGTAAGGGTTTTTGACTCCGTGAACGGTGTTTTTAGGAATTGCCACTATATCGCCCTTTCTAAGAACCCTTTCCTCCTTCCCTATGGTTACCAGTCCTTCTCCTTCAATCACATAAGAGATATCCACGGAGTCGGCATGTTTGTGAAGTTAAACCTTAGAGTTAGTGGAGTAGAAGTGAAATTGTATTAAGACATTGTCGTTGTCCACCGCTTTCTTCTTTTCCAAAAATCAGTATGTTGGTGGGGCTGCCCGTACTAAAACCCAAATGAGTTCAAGTCCAATTCTGAAATCCATGAATAGGTCTATTTTATGGTCACGTAGAACTGTATGGAAGGAGGTGCAAAGGCCCGTATTCTCTAAACAAAAAGCACTTAATATTAAGGTGTGTTGAATTTTAGATGACCCGCGTTATGCTCGGAAATTTATAGTTCATAACAAGCAAACCAACTTCGCAATCAATCAACTCAGGAGTCTCCAAATTCTGCGAAGCCCTCACAATGTCCTCCGCTCTCTCTTTAATCGCGCCATATCCTGATCCATCCTAAGCTCCTTCCAGCAGGTAGCAATAGCTCCCTTAATAG
>QMYO01000433.1 GCA_003662715.1 Candidatus Bathyarchaeota archaeon
AGGCTTTAGAGTTTTTTAAAGAATTTCTTCTTTGAAGCTAACAGAGCTGTTGTTATGGTGAAAACCGTCGCTAGCATGAACATCGTAGAAAATTCAGGCACTATATGCGGTTCTGAACCTTGAAATTCGTGAGGTATTTCTTCTGCGTCTTGATTTAGAAGACAGTATGCTGTGTAGCCTTGAGGTAGCTCAAAGGTGAAGTTTACATAGTTACAAGGTTCTGCAATCACGGTAAAAGTAAGGTTTACTAGCCAATAGGTTCCGCTTACTGGCTCCGAAGGAGCTGTAGCTGTAACGCTTTGCCAATATTTTCCATTATCATTATCTATCGGGTCGGTAACCCAAGGACCGAGATAAGACGGCCAAATGTTAAGGTTCAGTGTTTCCTCTGTACAGTTTACTAGACCCTGCGGCCATGTTAAGACTATTTCCCAGCCGTACATACCATTATCCTCAGGAATATTTTCAGCAACAACACTTACTGTGAAATTTTCGCCAGGAGGACCTATTTGTGTAGGAGCAACAGCTTTAAGAACAGTTTCTTGCGCGTACACTTTATAGACTGAGGATCCGAAAGAAATCAGCGATATTGTCAGTAGCGTTAGGATAGTTATATAGCCAAATTTTTTAATGCTTACCATTTTTATCGCCTTTTCTTATTTTTTACATTCGCTTTATTTAATTTTCGGTTTCTAAATAAGTATTTAAAAAGTTTTCAAATGTTTATAAAAAGTGGGGAGGGGAACTATGATTAACAGTGGGCCCCAAAGTTTAATCCCATTATTATAACATCTTTAGCATTTACGTATCCATCTTGGTTCAAGTCAGCGTAGGGATTCCATTCGGGATCTCCAATTTTTGTCCCAAATGAATACCCGACGACTATGGCATCTCTTGCATCTACGTATCTATCACCGTTAATGTCTCCCATCAATTTTATGTGTATTTGTCCATCTTCAAGAATGTTGTTTGTAACGTTTAATTCGTAAGGCACCGGTAGTACTTCTGCCTTTAAAGTATAGTTATGACACGGCTCCAGCCATGCGTAAACTGCTGTTTCAAGTGTAAAAGTGGTTGTTGCCGTCGCGTTTGATTCCAAATTCAGGATTTCCTGTTTCCCAACTTCATGATCATTGCAGAATAAACTTACATTGAAGCTTTCTGTTATATCGCCTAGATTTGCTACTGTAACATTTATTTGTATAGTCCATCCCTTGTAGATTTCAATAAATTCTGGGACAATCTCGATTACAGCGAGGTCTCGTCTTAATACACTTACAAAACCATCTCTAGATATATGGTCAAGCTGATTTCCATAATAGTCAGATAATTTCGTTCCACTTAAATCCAGCACTGTCGCCCCATAAGATTGTACTTGGAAGAAAATTTTAGCAAGAGTGGTGGGAGATATAGCATCCAGTGGTTCAGCTGGTGGTAGATATTGAACTCTGACCCAGAGTTTCCCTTCCGTGTCGTTTAGATTGAATTCTATTTCGAATGTGGTAGTATTTGTAAATGGATACACTATGATTCCAAGACATGAAAGTACATTGGTGTCATAATACAGTGTAAACTCAAAGTCGTAGAGGTTTGAGACGTTTGCCACATTAATTTTCACTTCAAATTCATCTGCTGGTTTCATTTCTGGATCTATAATCATAGGTGGGTCAACATAGATCACAGGCATTAAAATGTTGTTGAAATATCCGTTTTCTATTGAATGTGGTAGCGGTTGGAGTTGTGGATCATAGAGGTTTGTGTCGTACAATTGTATTCTGCTTTCTCCTATTGCTTTTACATGGAATGTTAACGTGGCTAATGTTCCAGTGCCGTTTGCCATAGCTTCTGGAGATGTTAAATTGGATGATAGGTAGATTTCTCCTAGTTCATTGTCTATGTTGTAGAAGAAGTCGGTGGATCCGAAGGATTGTAAGAATTCACCTTCTTGTACGTCAGTGCATTCAATCACTGTCGCGTTATAGCCTATTTTGAATGAATAACCATGAAGATAAAGTGCATCTGCAACTGTAACGTTTATGGTGAAGTTTTCACAGGGAACAAGTGAAGGATTAATTATCGCTGAGGGCACGATGGCCAGTTTGATTTCTTCTGTAGGTGGTCTTGGACTGATGTAATGGTAAACTCCGTTCACAAAGTTGTGTGGAATTTCCTCTCCATCGAAATTAACAAGACAATATATATAGCCTTCTGCAGGGTTAAGATCCAAGTCGGAGGTTATAGTTGCGCCTGGTGAGGGCTCCTGCGTTATAACGAATGTTAGGTTTACTAGCCAATAGGTTCCGTTTACCGGCTCCGAAGGATATCTAGCTGTAAGACTTTGATGATATTCCCCGTTATCGTTATCTATTGGATCGGTAACCCATGGACCTAGGAATGCTGGCCAGACACCGAAATTTATTTCTTCACCTGTGCAGTTGATAGCGTTTGGATTCCAGTTTAGGACTATTTCCCAGCCGTACATGCCATTATCCTCAGGAATATTTTCGGCAATCACACTTATTTCGAAAGTTTCTCCTACAGAAGTTGTGTTGGTGTAAAAGATGTTTTCTTGTGGATGTATCTTAAGATTAGTTTGTATTTCTGCTTGTACCATTGCGTTAAATGGTATCATAGAGAGCATTAGCATTATAATTAAGAACATTATCAGCTTTTTCATTTTGTCTCCTTTCTCCTAATTTAGCCCTAATAATAGTTTATTGCAGTTGAAAAATATTAAGTTTCCCTTTAAAGTTAAGATTTTATCTTCCAGAGTTTCCAAAGTTTG
>QMYO01000434.1 GCA_003662715.1 Candidatus Bathyarchaeota archaeon
CCAAAAACAACAACAAGGAGGAAGAACAAGAAAAGTATACACCATAACGAAAAAAGGAAAAAAATACATAGAAACATACCACAACATACTAAAAGAACAAATACTGACATAAAACATAAAATAGAATATGATTGCAGAAAAAAGTCGCCAAATTAAGAAAGAATCGTTTATACAGAGCAGACAGATGGAGCTCCACAGTAAACTGCAAGAACTTTTTAAAAAGGAAGGAAAAGCAACCTTGGAAAAAGTTAAAAAAGTGATTCTTGAGGAAAAAATTGAATGTAAAGAAATTCAAAGAGCATTGAAGTATTTCTTATCGTATAGGGAAAAAGGTTTCCTTGTGAGACCCACGTTGATCTCGTTAGGAAGCAAAGCAGTCGGTGGAGACATTGAAGAGATAGCAGAGATAGCAACGCCTTTAGTGCTGATGAGTGGTGGCATGGACATTCATGATGACATCATTGATAACCAAAAAAAGCAAAATTCTAGGTTTACAGTTTTTGGAAAGTTCGATAAGGATGTTGCTCTACTTGTCGGTGATGCTCTTCTTTTCAAAGGTTTAATATCATGGTATAAGTTACTTGACAAGATTTCAATGCAGAAATTCATTCAAATTACCTTGCTTTTGGAGAAGGCATTTTTCGAACTTGGTGATGGTCAAGCACAGGAGGTAAGCCTTAAAGGAAAGATAAACGTTAGTCCTGAACATTACCTACAAATTGTACGAAAAAAAGCGGCTGACATAGAAGCGCTTTTTCACATAGGTGCACTTATTGGTAATGCGTCACAAAGCGAAATCAAAGCCTTGAGTAATTATGGTCGGTGTATAGGTATGTTGTGGATATTAGGAGACGACGTAGTAGACATGTTTAACCCTAATGAACTAAAGCGAAGAATAAAGCATGGATGTCTACCACTTCCATTATTCTATGCAATGGAAAATCCAAAAATCAAATCTCGACTTCGCAGAATTCTTCTAAAGACAAGGATAACAAAAAAGGACGCAAAAACTATACTAGAAATGACGATTAAATTTGCTGGATTTAAGAAAACTAAAAGTGTAATGCAAAATTTGGTATTAGAAGCGTTGGAAACTATTAAACACTTCAAGAATGCAGAAGATTTAAAACTACTAGTAGAAGATTATCAGAATTTCATCGAACAAATATAGAAAATTAAACTGTGAACCAGCCACTTCCCCATCTAACTGGAACGTTTTTCTTTCTTTTTTTCGCCATCTCCTTTCACCTACATAATTGTTGTACACATATACACTTAAAAAACTTTCTATAAATTTCCGGTTATAAAGTTTTAAAGCAACATAAAAGAATTATACTACTGGGATTTATTGTTGCAGAGAGAGAAGCAGTATTTATCGAAATTCGAAACAAAAAGAAACAAGCTTGCTGCGTTTATTTTAGTATTTTTTACTTTATCTTGGTGGTCTATGAGTCTCTCAGTTTTCAAAAACTTTTATCAGCCAATGGAAACGCTTAATCCATCTATAGCCATTACTGCTCGTGCATCGTACTTTACATCAATAATTACCTTTAGCATTATGGGTTCATTTGCGATTAAAAGAAGCAGAAGGTTATCTTTTCTTTATTATTGGATGCTAATAGGCGCAATTTCCTCATTAATTCCTCTCATGCTTAGTAGCATTAACGAGTGGCAACTATTTTTTGTTTCTGTTTTGCTTGGATCCACGTTCGGTATAGGATTGCCTTCATGTTTAGCTTTTTTTGCGGATATGACGAACTTTGAAAATCGTGGCAGCTTAAGCGGAGTGGTTTTCCTGGTAAGTAATCTGGTCATTGCAGCAGTTGCAGTTACATTATTGAATACTGATCTGAAGGTTATAGCCTTAGCCGCTGGAGCGTGGAGAGTTGTTGGATTGATTTTGTTTGCATTACTTAAGCCTAAACAAGAGACAAAGACGAAAGACAATAGACATATTTCGTTCAGTTCACTTTTCGAGAACAAACGGTTTCTTCTCTATTTTATTCCTTGGTTTGCTTTTTCTTTAATTGAATGGTTTGAAAATCCAATAAGAGTGAGTCTCTTCGGAGAATTTGCCGCGTCAGCCGAGGTTATAGGAGTAGCCTTCGGAAGCATCGCAGCCGTTGTGGGAGGAATGTTTGCTGATAGAATTGGAAGAAAAATCATTGTACTTTACGCTTTTGTTTCAATCGGAATTGCCTACGCTGCCCTGTCCATTATGCCTACCAACATTGTAGTCTGGTATTTCTTCGCTGTAATTGACGCAATCGCCTTTGGGCTTATATACCCCATATTTGTACTGACAATATGGGGAGACCTAAGTCAACAGCGAGAAAGACAAAAATACTACGCGATTGGAACTGTCCCCTTTTTCTTCGCAGGCATTTTAGAGCTTATTGTCAAACCTTATGTTTTATCCGTCCGTCCTGAAGCCGCTTTCTCTTTAGCTTCGTTTTTCTTGTTCGTTGCTGTCATACCATTGCTCTTCGCACCAGAAACTCTGCCTGAAAAAATAATTAAAGAAAGAGAACTTAAAGAATACATTGAAAAGGCTAAGAAGACTAAGGAGAAATATGGTTAAGATAAGGGTAGAGAAGTATGTTTTTTCATGTGATTTTGACTACGGAGTGTAACCTTGAATGTCGTTACTGTTTTGGTGAAGCGTTAGAGGATTTGGATTCGGATTTTTCGGGTTTTGAGGTTGATTATTCTTTGCCTAGAAAGATAAGTTATGATGTTGCCTTGTTGGATAAGTTTTGTAGGCGGGACCCAGACTGCGTGTTA
>QMYO01000435.1 GCA_003662715.1 Candidatus Bathyarchaeota archaeon
GTTTTTTGTTTCTTTAAAGTTGATGAAAGGTTAAAGTTTTTTGTAGACAACTCTTATATTCTTATTATATGCAACTAGATGCCTAGGTGGTTTTTATGCGAGGATTTAATACAAAAGCTATTCATGGACATGAGTACCATGACGAAAATCTAGGAGTCTTCATACCACCTATATACTTGACAGCTATGTTTGAACAACCTAACAGGAAAACTGGATCTACTCTATTAACCGACCGAAACACCGAGCTTAAATATTCAAGGGAAGAAAATCCAACTGTCCGCGCATTGGAACATATCCTTGCTAAGCTTGAAAACGGCGAGGATGCTTTAGCATTTAACAGTGGTATGGGAGCAATACTCACCGTATATTTGGCTTTTCTCGAAAAAGGCGATGAAGTTGTAGTGCCTATGGAGGGTTACGGAACCTCAATACAGTTGTTAACAGATATAGGTGCAAAATTCGGAGTTCAAGTAAAGAAAGTGTGGCCCGATGAAACCTCAATAATCGAAGCTATATCGAGTAAAACGAAATTCGTAATATTAGAAACCATGACAAACCCTACTTTAAAAGTCATAAACGTCCGTGAGGTTGCCAAAGAAGCTTCTGATCTCAATGTCTTAACTGTGGTTGATAACACGTTTGCGACCCCCCTTGCCTACAATCCACTTGATGATAATGCCACCATAGTCATTCATAGCACCACTAAGTACATAGCTGGCCACAACGACGTCATTGGCGGCGCTTTAATTACAAATAGCAATATGGTGAACCTTCTCTGGGATTGGCGTAGAAAACTGGGTTCTATACAATCTCCATTTGATGCTTATCTAACCTTAAGAGGCGTAAAAACTCTAAGTATACGATTTGAAAAACAGTGCAGAAATGCTCAGGAAATAGCCGAATTTCTTAATGAACATCCAAAAGTAGAGGAAGTTTTATATCCAGGACTGTCTACAAGCCCATATCACTCAGTCGCATGTAAACTTTTCAAAAAGAAACTTTTCGGATCCGTACTAAGTTTTAAAGTGAAAGGCGGCCAAACAAAAGCTCTCCAAACATTAAGAAAAACTAAAATCATAAAATCCTCTCCCAGCCTTGGTGGAACAGAAACATTACTTACCTACCCCGTTATTAGCGCAGCTAAGACGATCCCAGAAGAAGACAGAATTAAACTAGGCATAACTGACAGCCTACTAAGGCTATCAGTCGGCCTAGAAGACGTTAACGATCTAATAGAAGACTTAGATCAAGCACTCAGAAGTTAATAACCCACAAAACTTAACATTAACTTGAAATTTCACATTACTAAGGCGCCAGGTGCTGGATTTGCTATTCGAACCATTACCTTTACACCACGATTTTCGTAAACACGTTTCACAGCTCTGGCAACACTGCATGCTTCCTTCTTAGTTCCAGCAAGGGCCACAATGCTTGGCCCAGCACCACTTATAGCAACCCCATACGCACCCGTCTCCAGCGCGGCTTTTTTAACCTCATTATAACATGGTACATATCTAGATCTGAACGGTTCCACTATCACGTCGTCCATACCCATACCTGCTATTTTAAGATCCCCATTCAAAAAACCCGTTAGTAGGGCTGCCAATTTACTTGTATTAAACACCACGGCTTTAAGTTCCACGCTAGCTGGTATAACTTCTCTCATAAACGCAGTTTTATTCGGTGGTGTCTTTACAAGGGGAACAGCTACAACAAAGTAGCCTCCTATATTAAATTTAGCTACCTTAAGCGGTTTTTGCGAATATATTACTGTTAAGCCCCCAAGAAGGCTTGCTGCAACATTATCATAGTGAGGTTCTCCAGCAGCGACTTCTTCACCCTTACCTGCAATTGCTACTTGTTCATTTGTGCTCAAATTTATGTTTAAAGCTTCTACAAGTGCTTTAACAGCTGCTGCAGCTGAAGCGCCACTACTACCGAGTCCGAGACCTACAGGTATTCCTTTCCATATTTTCAGTTCAACATCCACTGGAATATTTAGCATAGACAAAGCATATTCAATTGCATGTTTAGCTGTGTTATTTATTATCATGGAACTATCAGCATAAGGGCCTTCTACCGAAGATACTGTAACTTTTCCTTCACCACTTTCAACAACTACTTCAACCATATCATAGAAAGCGTCGAGAGCCACAGCTGCAACATCGAAGCCTGAACCTAAATTAGCAGAACTACAGAACGCTTTTACACGTGTTCTCCGCATAAACTATCACCAGCCGATTCAATGTTTATAGTCGTGATCTACGGAATTTTCGATGAAACTCACTTTTAACATAAAGCTAATCAATGTAGAGTCAAACTATCCCCTCTAATTTGTGTACAACAATTGTTAACCACTTCTAACAGCGCTAGCTTAAGAGGGAGTTACATTTTTGCTATTTAAATTTTGCGTGAGAGTAATAATTTACATCTAAATTATTACTCTAAATAATAATAAGAAGAGAGACGCTGATTAGTGGTGAAATATGCCAAAAATTTAAAACATATTCTCTTCCAGATAGATTAAAATGCTTGTAATGTCAACAAGATCTAAACAGTCCATAAAGCAAAATTCACTAAGAATACATTCACGAAATACGTTAACTTATTGGGGGAGTCTAGAACAATGGGAAAAATTGATGCATACATCTTTATTGAAGTGGAGATAGGCAAGTCGGAACACGTTTTAAATGAGCTTAGAAAACTGGCCATCGTCAAAAGCGTTGCTTTCGTTACGGGAATATTTGATGTAATAGTTCGCGTCAGCGTCAATAACTTGGAAGA
>QMYO01000436.1 GCA_003662715.1 Candidatus Bathyarchaeota archaeon
ATAGCGTCATACATTTCCTCATCGTTTGGCATAAAGTTCATTTCATCCGCATAAACCACGTTTAACGTAGGCCCTCTAATAGTATCAGGATTATTTGGAAAAGCCTCGATAACACTGCCATTAGTAAAGCGAATCACAGTGCGTAAAGGCTTGAAATACATGCCTTGAGGCAAACGCTTAAGAAAGTAGGTTATGCGGCGAATAATGAATTTGGCTTGACGAAGGCTGGGAGCCACAACGGCAATGTAACTGTCTGGATGCGTAACAGCATACCACAACAAAACAGCAGCCACAATCCAACTTTTGCCTGATTGCCTACACCACCTCAAGGCAATAAATTGAAACTTGAGGAAAAGCTTGATAAACTCGCGTTGATACTTCGTGGGTTCAAATCCCACAACTTGGCGGAAAAACTCAACTGGGTCCCTGCTAAGCTTCTGCGCTCTCTCCATCTCTTCAGCGTCAACTATTTTCTCGCTTTGCTGTAGCCTAAACCAAACGGGCAGAAACTCACTTGGCCGCATGGCCCTTGGTTTTTTCTTGGGCAAGCCTTGCATATTTCGCCTCCAACTCCACAAGACGCTTTTCGATTTCCCGGTAACGCATAAAGTTAGTCAGTAAAGCCTCGTAAGTTCGAGCCAAAGTGGCCACAACCTGTAACCTTTGAATTTCCGTGTTATCTAAGCCCGGTTGAGCAGCAGCCTTAAGGGCGCCAGCTAAAATCTGCAAAGCTTCCTGGATGCTTGGCAAATCTTTCGGAATATCAAGCGCAGAAGTAGTCGGCGGGCTCCTAGGATGAGAGACGACTACTTCTAAACCAAGCCTTTTGGCTTTCTTTTTAACGGCGTCAACTGTTCGATGAAGGTTTGCAGCAATAACTTCCCAAGGCTCTTTACGTTTTAAAAGAGCTCTTAATTTGTCAACTTCAGCTTTAGTCCAAGGCTTTCCCTTAGGCATTTTTTCCAATCAGCACTCCTATAACCGAGCCGGATAAGCCTGTTATCGCTGCGAAGATTTCGCTACTCCATGAACCTAAAAAAGCCATGTGGGCAACTTCTAAGGCTGACAAACAAATGGTCATGCCCATAGCAAACTTAACGCCTAACACAAGTTTCTCACTGGGCTGAATAACTATAACTTGGTCTTTACCGTGAGAGCCTTTGCGATGTATTTTGCGGGTTAAAGCATGTTTAATGATGTCTTTCATGGTTTCTCACTTTTTCCTGTCTGCTTCGAGAGAAACTCCGCCTACCACCCATAAGAAAGCTTGTTACAAGCTGATTTGCGATTTCAGGCGGAACATGACTTTTAGCGATAACGGTGATGTTTAAAGTCCATGAAAGCGGTATAGCAGTGTAATCTAGATCGTAAAGTCCATCAGAATAGTGAAAACTGTTTTGTGCAATTACAACATGCTTGTTTTTCACGCCTAAAATACCTATGAAAATGCCCCAGCTTTTCACGGGAACATCAACAGTTACGCCACTGCCTAAACTTTTGCCAATGCTAGCGTCTGTCCATGAAATCTCGATCAAATCTCCAGGCTGCAAATCTTTAAGCTGGCTTTTCAAATTCCTCTTCACTTCTCAACCACCTTATCCGCCTTAGAGTTCATGATTTTACTGACACCTGACATCCTTGGTGTCGGCAGAACATCCATTCCATATTTACCAATTTCCAAATTCACAAATTTACACGCTCCTTATGCCTTCTGAACGGATAACTCTTCCAACGTTGAATACGCCGCTCAAGACGAACTGCCTCCACAACCCGCTTTTGACCATTAATCTCTACAATGTTTAAGTTCAATCCTGTGCCAGGTTCCCAAGGTTTATTTGACACCATTCTCGTTTTCTTGAGCCTTAGATAACGTCTATGGTTGTATTCGTATACTTTTGCCGGATTTCTGGCTCTCCAATTCTTATTATTCTTGAGCTTCCTATCCTTGTTGGTTATGTACCAATAATGCCAAGAGCATTTAGGCGAACAATACTTTTGACGTCTATGCATGGGTTTGAATCCCATTCCACACCCAGGGCAAAGCAATATAATAGGCAGTTTTGGCTTACGCTTGAGATAGCAAGCTCTCTGCTGACAACGTCTTGAACAGAATCTATGTCCCTTTCTGGACGGCTTAAACTCAGAACCGCAAATAGGACAAGTCAAAAACCGATGGACAGCGCGTATAGTGCCATCGCTGTTCCACTCAAACTCGATACGTGGTAAAGGCTTTTCCGAGATTTTATTTTTTTGAAAGATAGTGCCGAAAAGCACATCATCAAAAACAATTTTAGAAAGAATTTGCGTTTCCATAGTCATGACCGAACCACATTTTTAAGCGTCCCATCCACATTCCAATCGAAAGTTAAGGTAAACAGCAATTCTGTACCCTCATAAAATTTAATCGTGTGAACACTGCCATCTACATTCCAAGAAAACTCTAACTTCGTGACCTTTTTACCCGGTGGCGGTGCTGAAATATTGCTTAGGGCACTATGAATAGCTTTGTAAGCTTCCTCATAGCGTCCATAAGGAACACTCATATCCTAAAACCTCGCAACCTTATATCTGCTTAAATGGTCTGTTTTGCTACGCAAAGCGTAGAGGTAATCCGCTAAAAGTGGAGTTTCGCGTCCAAGCTTCAAAGTTATCTCCAAAGTCTGCGTTTTAGCATCCACATGGTATTCTACGCTTAAAATGCGAAAGTCTGCATCAACATTTTCGTTTGGAAGCGTAACATGGATTTTGTCGCCGGGCAAAAGCGGATTATTTCCATAG
>QMYO01000437.1 GCA_003662715.1 Candidatus Bathyarchaeota archaeon
CAATTATTAACAACACGGTTACAAACAGTGAATATGGGATCCTTTTGCACAAGTCTAATGGAACAATTGTCAGCGGGAACGTTGTAAGTTCAAACGTTTATGAAGGCATTGAACTATGGCCCTCGAGTAATAATACAGTCATCGGCAACAATGTGACCTTAAACGATAACGGCATACTCCTGAAGGAGGGAGCTGAACGGAACAAAATAGTTGATAATCGGATATTAAACAATAACAATGGAATAAATCTGACGAGTTCTGACAATAACATAGTGGCAAATAACACTATAGAATCAAGCTCTAATTTTGGGATTGACCTTGAATCCTCAAGTAAGAACGAAATAGTTGGTAACCGTCCATGGAACAATAGTGTCAGCATACGATTGCTGAAATCACATGAAAATGACATCATCAACAACACAATATCAGACAGCAACATCGCTGGCATCAGACTCTATTACTCCCCTTCCAACACCATTTCCGGAAACAACATAACAGCAAACAACCGGAATGGCATTGTCCTCCGCTATTCTTCAAACAACACTATCTCCGAAAACAACATAGCAAACAACGGGTATGGCATCAAGCTCTACGGTTCTTCAAACTATAACAGTATTAGCGGTAACAGCATAACGGCAAACAACGGGTATGGCATCTTGCTCTTCGATTCTTTATACAACAGCATAAGCGGAAACAACATAGCAAACAACGGGTATGGCATCTGGCTCGAGCATTCTTCAAACTATAACAGTATTAGCGGTAACAGCATAACGGCAAACAACGGGGATGGCATCTGGCTCTACGATTCTTCAAAAAATAGCATATGTGGAAACACTTTCACCAAGGATGGTCTTGTTGTTGAGTTTTCCTATCATAACTCTGTGGAGAACAACACCGTGAACGGTAGACCCCTTGTCTACCTTGAAGGCGTGTCAAACCGCACCGTGGATGATGCAGGGCAGGTGGTGCTCATCAGAAGCGATAACATAAGGGTTAAGGACCTCAACCTCTCCAGAACAAGTGTGGGAGTAGTACTATGTGAAACAAATAACAGCATTATTTCCGGAAACAACATGGCAAACAACGGGTATGGCATCTGGCTCTGGGATTCTTCAAACAACAGTATTAGCGGTAACAGCATAACGGCAAACAAGAGGTATGGCATCTGGCTCTACTATTCTTCAAATAACGTTATTTACCATAATAACTTCGCTGATAACAATCAACAAGTGTATAGTTTCTACTCAACAAACGTTTGGGATGATGGTTATCCTTCTGGCGGAAACTATTGGAGCGATTATACGGGCACAGATTTGTTTATGGGTCCAAATCAGGATCAGTACGGAAGCGACGGGATAGGGGATACACCATACGTGATTGACAGTCAAAATAGGGATAATTATCCATTAATGTATCCTTATGGCTCACCTCCCCCACCCTATTGGAACCTAACAATTACTACAACTACAGGTGGAATAACAGAACCACCTCCAGGAACATACGCGTATGCAAATAGCACAACTGTTGCTGTTACTGCTTTTCCACAAGAAAACTATGTTTTTGACCACTGGGAGCTCGACGGGGTTAACATAGGTTCGGAAAATCCTGTAGACGTTCTCATGACCGCAAATCATACCTTACACGTGGTTTTCCTACAAGTTTACAAGCTCACAATCACCACTACTCTTGGAGGGACAACTAATCCAACTCCAGGAGCATACAACTATACGGCTGAAACCATCGTGGACGTGACAGCAATTCCGGATGATGGCTACTCTTTCGATTACTGGCTACTTGACGAGGAAATAAAGACTGAAAATCCGATAACCATACTTATGGATTCAAACCATACTTTAGAAGCATATTTCATTGATGACATTAAGCCGGATATAAGTGATCCATGGCAAGACCCGCCATCAAACAACGTTCAGCTTTTCCAAAATGTTACCGTCTGGGTTAATGTAACAGATTATGGAACTGGAGTAAAGAACGCAACCTTATGGTACAGCACAAACAACGGAACAACATGGACAATCCTAAACATGACAGCACTTCCCATACCATCAGACACAACAATAACCTACGAAGCAACAATTCCAGGCTACGAAAACTGCACATGGATAACCTACAAAATAATAGCCTACGACAAAGCAGGAAACAACCAAACAAAAGACAACAACGGCTACGGCTACAAATACCACGTCATACCAGAATTTCCATCCATACTAATCTTATCAACGTTTATGGTTATCTCCGTAATAGCCGTTGTCTTCGCAAAGAAAACCCGATACAAGAAGCCAAAACATAGCCAAAGCTCCCCCTCTTTTCTCCGCTACTCAGTTTCACAGTCCAAAATGTGAACCAAAAAACATACACGCTAATCTTCAAAAGAACACAGAACCGAAAAGAGCAAAAACAAGGATTTAAACCAAGGTTTGGATCTAACTCCCGGCGCCAAATTTGCACAAGTTTTGTTTATTGTTTGTTCAATATGGTCAGCAGGTAATAGCGGGTTGGTAAGCTTTATATTGGTGTTACTTTCTATCTGATTTGTAATACGAGGTAGTTGATATGAATGTTCAAAATAATCGCGGAATTTTGAAAACGGTGGATGTGGCTCTCATAGGAGTTTTTAGCGCTATGTGGATAGTTCTTCACTTGTATTTTGGACCATTAGGTTTTCAGCTGCTTCACCTGCCAATCTTCTGCGACATTTCAGCGTTCCTTACACTTATAATAGCTGTGTGGATTATAGGGAAATTC
>QMYO01000438.1 GCA_003662715.1 Candidatus Bathyarchaeota archaeon
AAAATGGCGGTTTCGGTGTTGTCATAATGGGCAATTCGACAAAAAGATACCTAGGAAACGTTGTGGTTGGAAATGCTTTCAGAAACAATGTAGATGCAATTGGCCTCTCTACGTGTGACAGGAATGTCGTTGCAAATAATACTTTTGAAGGGAACGGGGGGTTCAATGTAATTGTTGGATGGGTTAACCCATTCGCTACATGGGACGTAACCTCTAATAACAACACTATTACTAGAAACAATATGACAGAAGGCATTAGTGGTGTTTTAATCTTATATTCGCATCATAACATTGTATCCGAAAACAACATCATAAATACGACGGATCAAGGCATTACTTTTCTGTCTAAAAGCTATTACGCTGGGCCGCCTATTGTTACTAACAATAGTATATGCAATAACGTTATTGTTAACTGCACCTTTGGCTTGATCATGTCTAGTGAATCCTATCGAGGGCTTGGTTCTCTTAACAACGTAAGTGGCAACATCGTTCGAAATACAGAATTAGGGGTATACATATATGACTCAGGGAACAACACGATCACAAACAACGATATAATGGACAACGCTTTTGGCATGTACTTAGACTCGGAAAACAACCTACTAAGACTTAACAAAATGCATAGTAACGTGTACAATTTTGTAAACTACTGGGATGTTCTTCCTTTCAGTAGAATGCAAGATTCACAGCTCATCAATGACATCGACGCAACTAATCTAATTAATGGCAAACGTTTGTACTATCTTCTAAACCAGTCGGATCTAAACATAAATCCTTCTACATATCCCGACGCTGGGTATCTAGTTGTACGAAATTGCACGAACATCAAAATAGAGAATATGAGTTTCTCGAATAACGGTGTTGGATTAGCATTTCATGGATGTAGCAACATAACCATTGCAAATGTTACAGTTAACGATAACTTGGTCGGTATTTCTGCAACGGATTTGACTGATAGTGAAGTTCGAAATTCAGTTTTTCAAAGAAATCTACATGGTTGTCAAGTAATAGACGGCGAAAACATCACAATTAGCAACAACGTAATCCTGAATAATACTATTCACCAATTATTGAGTAAAGTTAGCTCTTATCTTGTCCTTACCCAAAGATCTATGTTAGAGTTAACAGTAAGTTATATGAACAGACCTATTTCAAACGGTATTTACCTGGAATTAATTCGTAACAGCACTATAATTGACAATTTAGTATCACAGAATGAAATAGGCATCTATCTTGTACATGTTTCATACAATGTTTTTAAAAACAACACCATGACAAATAATACGTATAACTTTGGAGTAGGGGGACATCTATGGCCTTTGTTTTGGGACGGGCTCCAGACATCCCCTTATCTAACGAATGATGTGGATACATCGAATACTGTTGATGGAAAGCCCATATACTGGTGGATAAATCGGCAATATGAGCAAGTGCCAAGCGATGCAGGATATGTTATACTGGTAAACTGCACGAAGATGATGATGAAAAACCTTGTCTTGCAAAACAACTTTCACGGAGCCTTACTGGCTGGAGTAAGCGATTCATTAATCTCCAACAACACAATCAGAAATACCGGGATTGGTATTTTCATAGGAGGTAGTTATTTCGGTGACAGGAAGCTAGCCGACAATTTGGTAAGCGGAAACAATGTAACTAAGAGTGGAGTAGGAATCCGAGCGAATATCCTCGATAGCATGGTCTCTAATAACATTCTAAAGAACAATCTCGCCGGAATGGACATCTATAGTTTTGGCAATGTAACTATAGCGAAAAACCTCGTAGTGAATAATACTAACCCGCCTTTAGATGAATGGGTCTTCGGATACCCCTTCCATGCATATGGATGGGGACACTGGGGATGGCCTGAATGGTTCGTTTATTATAAAAACGGTGTTGGCATAATATCCCGCGTTAACTCCACTATTCGAGACAACATGATTCGAGACAATTACTATGGGATATATGTGTGGGGAGGAAATAAAATATACCACAACAATTTCATCAATAATAATGAACATGTACTCCCATGGGAACGTGGACTAGGTAACAACATATGGGACAACGGTTATCCAAACGGCGGAAATTATTGGAGCAACTACAACGGTACAGATTTATACAAAGGTCCTAACCAAGACCAGCCCGGCAGTGACGGAATAGGAGACACACCACAGATTATCGACGAGAATAACCGTGACAACTTCCCTTTAACAGGTATGTTTTCCAACTTAAATGCTACTTCAGAACAACAAGTTCAAGTCATCTGCAACTCAACACTCTCTGATTTTCAATTTAATGGCACTGCAATCTGTTTTAATGTTACGGGCGCCGAGGGCACTACTGGCTTTTGCAGAATCTGCATCCCCCGTGCTTTAATCAGTAACGCCTACAGAATATTTGTTAACGGTACAGAAGTTTCATATAGCTTACTACCATGCTCAAACAACACACACAATTACCTATACTTCACTTATGAGCATTCAACCCAAGAAGTAGTAATAATAACGGAGCTTCCATCAACTCTCGTTCTACCGCTCTTTACTTCCATAACTTTGATCGCAACGATTCTCATTAAGAAAAAAGAGAAGCAGTAGCTCCAATCTCTCTTTTCTTTTATGAAGCTTCTTTTAGCCCTAGAAACCTAAAATTTAAGAGAATGAATCTGCTTTCTAATCTTTCTCTTATAATTTGAAAGCGGGTCGTCAGATGCAGCTAAACCGTGAAGTAGAGGTGCTCTTCGAGCCGGAAAGAGTCGTTCTGATA
>QMYO01000439.1 GCA_003662715.1 Candidatus Bathyarchaeota archaeon
AGCATATCAACAACAAGCGCAAGCCTAAACAAGAACCCATACTTCTTCCTAGAAACACCAATTCTAGGCGAAATCGACTGGCGCTGGTACTGGGAAGGCACAACCAAACCGCGCAGCGGCTACTACAGAATTGACATCCTAGACGTAGTCTTATGCACCGGCTCCTACTGTATGAGGGGAGACGGAGTATACAACCCAATATACATGCCGGGAGCAGACATAGACGCAAGCGACCTATGCCACGTAGGCATACTAGACCTAGTCAGCATAACAGGAAACTACTTCACAAAATTCGGAAGTCCACCGCCATAAATCTCTTAACCCCCATTTTTTTAATTTCTTACCTTTATTCCCAAGAAATTGATTCTACAACAACGTCCAAGTTAAGACTTAAATAATATCTGCTCAGATTCTTAATCGGGGCGTTACAATATGGGCCTCAAAGCTTACATCGCAAAACGAATAGCCTACACTATTTTCCTAATTTGGGCAGTAATCACCGTAAACTTCCTAATATTCCACATGCTCCCAGGCAATCCAATGCAAGCCTACGTAGCAAGCCTACAAAAAGTTGACCAGGAACGATTTGAAAGATTAAAGGAACACTTTGGTTTAGATAAACCCCTACATGAACAATATTTAACGTCACTTAAAAACCTCCTAACATTCAACTTCGGAATCTCCGTGCGGACAAGATCGTCAGTAACGGAAGTTATAATGAGAGAAAGGCTTCCAAACACCCTCCTGCTAATGGGTACGTCAACAGTAATATCGATAATATTAGGAGTACTTATAGGCGTACTCGTTGCCTATAAACGAGGAGGACTCTTCGATACATCAGTGGTAACTGCCTCTCTAGTGACCTACTCAGTGCCTATTTTCTTCCTAGGCTGGCTGATGATAGCCATATTCGCAATTGATCTGGGATGGTTCCCAACAGGCCTAGAACAACCCATCGAATGGGGCCGACATCCACCAAGCAACATTTTTGAATTCATTTCCGGCAGACTCTACCACATCGCTCTTCCATGCATGACCCTCGTCCTATTCAGCGTAGGCGGATGGATACTTCTAACCAGAGCCTGCGTACTCGAAACAATCACAGAAGACTATGTCGTAACCGCAAGGGCGAAAGGCCTAAAGGAAAGAACAGTACTCTACAGACATGTTCTAAAAAATGCCTCTCTACCTATAATAACAAACATCGCACTCTCCTTCGGCTTCATGATATCCGGAGCCATAATCACAGAAACCCTATTCTCCTATAGAGGAATGGGCCTCCTCATATGGAACGCTATAACCTCGGGAGGAGGACCAGACCTACCACTCTTAGAAGCAATTTTCTACATACTTGCCCTCTGCGTAATTTTTGCAAACTTTATAGCAGACTTGTTATACGGCGTAATAGATCCACGTGTCAAATATGGGTGAAAAAATGGCGACGCGTAAACAAAAAATAAGATTTGCCTTTAAAAGGTTCAAAGGCTTCTGGAACGAATTCAAAAGAAGCAAAAGAGGACTAATAGGCTTAATTATAATAATATTCTTCACTTTATTAGCTATATTTGCACCAGCTCTTGCAACGCATAAACCAATAGACCCACAAATGGGAATAGGAGAATATCCAGGAATAGCCGGTTCAAGAGGAATAAAAATAGCAGAGGATCTATGCAAGCCAATATGGTATAAACATCTACCGTTTATCAGCAGGGGAGAAGTGGAAGTAACTGAAAGGTTTTACACCGTCACAAAAAACGTCAGCGGATACATTGTAACCTTTTATGCACATGAAGGAGTAGAAAATGCCTCCGACACCAGCCTCCTACTATCAAACAGAGTGGCTTCAATTGATTATATAAAGGCCATTTTTCCAAACGGCACCGAAAAACAATTAACCGACAACGAATGGAAGATTCCAGAATTAGGCGGAATGCTCAAAACACGCGAGATACAATTGTTAAATGTGTACCCGAGCTATACAAAGTTTGAAGTCAAATATAAAACCGGAGTAGACCTTGTTGAAAACATGAAAATAGTTCATGACAATACTTTTGACTCCAACGAAAGCATGAAAGAATGGATAACAACAGCAAATCCAGCATCAGCAAAAGTCCAATTCAAATATAACAATGAAAAAGGTTTCGTTTGGAATCCGAAAGACAACAAGGGTTGTATGGAAATCAGCTACATCCCTTCGGCAACTATAAATCAGACAGTAACTGTTGCTATTTCAAAACTCTTCAAGTATCCATATTATCAGCCTCCAGTATCATTTATTACTCATGCTTCAATAAAACTAGAGGGACAAATCAAATCAGTGGAAATGAAGATTTATTTCACTCGAATTAGACAAAATGGACCCGAAAGCTATCTATTAGCTGAAAGAACTATATTGAGTAGAGGCGGATACGAACATGTCGGTATATCTTCGTCTGATCCTCAAACAGCTAGAAATGTTAAAGTTGAACCTCCACAAGATGCAATATTCGCTATTCCAGGCAACTATTCATTTGTAGTAGAACTAATAATTCCAAAAGAAGCTGGAAACGGAAAAATCTACTTAGATAATGTTGATGCAATTTTATATGGAAACATATTCGGCTTAATGGGAACCGACAATGGAATACCCTTCCCAAGAGACATATACTCACTATTGGTCTACGGATCAAGAGTTTCGCTTTTGGTGGGAGTTCTCTCTGCCCTCTTCGGCACTTTGATAGGGCTGTTTGCCGGACTAGTTTCAGGATACCTCGGTGGAAT
>QMYO01000440.1 GCA_003662715.1 Candidatus Bathyarchaeota archaeon
CCTATGGGATCTCCTATTACGACGTATGGAAGTTCGAGCAGTGTGGTGCCGGGTTCCCATGCCTTGAATGTTAGTGTTACTAGGGTTTGGCTTCCAGTAAACGGTTCAGCCGGCGGCAAAGCTACAACTGAAATCCAGTATTGGCCAAGTTCGTTGTCGGTTTCATTCTTCGCTATGAATGCTGTTTCTTCTGTGATGTTCCATGTTGGCGGCAACGTAATGTTAACCCCTATACACTCTAGTATTGTGGCGTTCCATAGCAGCTTAAATTCGAAGCCATACATATTTGCTATATCTTCGATGTTAACTCTCACCTCAAATGTATCCCCAGGATATGCTTCCACAGATGCAGGATCAACCCTCAATTTTTCTGGACTCGCTAGTGTTCTTGGGAAGATTAAAGGAGCTATCAGCAATATCGTAAGCAAAGCCATTATCACGTATTTCTTAGCCATCATCCACGCCTCAACTTCCTTTATCATGAGGTTAATTTAAATTTTCCTACATATGTTTACTGACTGCAACTTGCACCATAGTTGGCTGATATTATTAGGAGGTCGAGCAGATTTATTTTTAAGTCTTGATTTAGATCGGCGTCAGGATTCCATTCTGGAGATTCGGGAGTTGCATCTATAGAGCTTCCAGCAATAATGAGGTCGAGCAGATTTACTGTTCCGTCACCATTAACGTCGCCCATAATCTTCATTTTCACAATACCATCTGTGAAAAAGTTATTTTCTATATTCTCCTCGTAGGGTAATATTTCAGCTTCAGCTTTGAGAGTATAGTTGCAACAGTGCTCTAGGCCAGTTGTGTCCCAATTAAAGGTTAATGTTAGATTTTGATGAGGAGGCAGGCTGACAACCCTTAGGGTTGAAATTTTGGTTTCATTGTAGTATAGGGTTACATTGAAGGATGCGGGACTTTCGCCTTCATTTGAAACTACAACGTAGACTTCAAGCACCCAGCCTGGATAGGCCGAAGGATTCGAGGGATAAACATCCAGTATTGCTATATCTGGCAGCACCACTTCTACTGTGCCATCTACAAGATAATTATTGTCCACATTCTCTTCATAAGGCAGTATTTCAGCCTCAGCTTTGAGGGTGTGCTGTCCCTTGGGCACGTCGGCAGTGTTCCATTGGAAGGTTAAAGCTGTGCTCTCATGGGGCGGAAGATCGTAAACTCTTATTGTATCTATGACTATTTCGTCATAGTATAGAGTTACATTGAAGCTTACGGCCACTTCCCCTTCATTTGAAGCTATTACTGTCACGTTGAGTATTTGTCCTTTAGCAACCTTTGTTGAGTCTGGAATTACATCTAGTATTGCAACGTCCGGTGCGGCGATTTGTACATAACCATCAGATGTTTCGTGAGGAATTGGTTGTCCATCCCTATCTATAAGTTCTGTGTCATAGAGGTCTAGAACTGAACTTCCATATCCCGTGACTTGGAATGTTATTGTGATAAGGGCGAAGGGCTCGGTAGTTGTTATTGGAGTTGCTGGCGGATTGAAAGTAACATTAACCCATAGGTAGCCCTGACTATTGTCTATTAGGAATATTGGGGTGAAGTTAGTCTCGTTCTGGTAGGGATTGACTCTGATGCCTATTGCGTTTAAGAGTTCCTTGTTAAAACCTAGTTTGAATTCATAACGGTAAAGGTCGGTTACATTGGCCACTGTAATATTAACAGTAAACATTGATGACGGCTTCATTTCAGGAGCTATTATCGAGGCTGGCTCAACGTACAGTCTGCATGGAATTATTGGAGGTCTAGCTAGAACTGTTACTGTTCCTTCTTCTTCATTGACTGATATCGGATTTTCTAAAGAATCGACTATTGTGACGTCTTCGAGTTCGAGTAGTGTGGTGCCGGGTTCCCATGCCTTGAATGTTAGTGTTACTAGGGTTTGGCTTCCAGTAAACGGTTCAGCCGGCGGCAAATATATAACTGAGACGTGATATTGACCTATTTCGTTGTCAGTTACATTTGCATTTACGAGTGCTGTTTCTTCTGTGATGTTCCATGTTGGCGGCAACGTAATGTTAACCCCTATACACTCTAGTATTGTGGCGTTCCATAGCAGCTTAAAGTCGAAGCCACCCATATCCTCCACATCTTCAATGTTAACTTTCACCTCAAATGTATCCCCAGGATATGCTTCCACATATGCGGGATCAACCCTCAAAGTGGGAACAACTATTTTTTGATTGCTGAAGAATCCATTTTGAACCGTATGGTCTATTGGGTTGCCGGCGGTATCCCCTAATATATCATAGAAAATTTCTATGGGACACATTCCTGTTCCGATAACTTGGAAGGTTAGAGATGCAAGAGCGCAGTCGCCGCTGAATGGTTCTCCAGCCAAAGCTACTACGCTTGCCCAGTAATAGCCCTCATCCTGAACAACGTCATCTTTGGCAGTAAAGACGCTAGTCCAAGTCTCCGGAGGAGAAAGTTCATGGTCAATGCATTCAAGAAGGGTGTTGTTCCATCTTACCTTAAATTCGAAACCATAAAGGTCGGCTACGTTGGCGACCTTTACATATACTGTGAAGGTTGCTGGAGGCTGTAAGCTTTCATCGATAATTGACGGAGGATCAATATACAATACTGCTTCGGATTCTTGACTCTTTCCATAGTGAATTGGCATACTTAGCAGGAAAGTTGCTGCTAAAATTACTAGAATAATTGATAATACTTCTCGCCCTCTTCCCCTCAAGATTTACACCTCTATTTTTGTTGGGAATTTC
>QMYO01000441.1 GCA_003662715.1 Candidatus Bathyarchaeota archaeon
GGGATTCGCCACTTCTTCCTCTTTGTTACGTTCAATGTCCTGAACAATTGCTTACATAGAAAGGTTGCTGATGTTGTTAGTTGCTGTCGATCTTTGTTGCGTCCTACTAATTATTGTTCAATAAAATTTGAATATACTAAATTTAATGTATCTCTTTCATCAATTAAACCATTTCCATCAATATCTATGATTCTAAGGCCTTTAAATTCAATAGTTCCATCTTCGTACAATTTTACATTTAAATCCTGAATATGGTTTTTATGCTCATCATACAAAGCTAAAGTTGCCGAATCAATGATGTCGTAATACCCTTTGATTATCTTTGGCTTGTGGCCAAACCAACTATTCTCGGGATACTTGCTGAAGTAAGGATAAGCAAGATGCCAACTCAATTTGATTGTGCCACTTGCGTTTTCTTCAGTATTTGTGAATTCTACATAAGGTGGAATAAATCTAATTAATCCATTTACGATTGGCGCTTCAAAGTAGAAATAATCACCTGGAAAGTAAGTCAACCATAAATCTCTGTATTCGTTATTAACTAGGTTGTAGTAGTAGAGATTGTATTTTATACCCATTAATTTTTCCTTGTGTTCAAGTAAAGACAAGGTTGTTGCTTCAGGGTTGTAGTTTGATGGAGTAGATAAGTAATCATATGGAACTAATATTCCAAACATCGTTCCTTTGGGAAAAGGGTCAAACTGCAAATGAGTTACATCAAGTACAGTCCAGCGATCTTCATTGGAAATATCCACAGTTTTACTCACAGTGTAATCAAGTCCTTCTAACTCAGGTGTGAAAGGATTGTGCGGTCCTTCAATGTCGTACGCGCCTAACTCTATTTCGCTAATCCCATAAAACTGTTCGTAAAATGTTTCAAAAGGCAGCAAGTCAATGGTTAAACCTCTGTTATTACCGCTATATGTTAACCGTTTTACCAGTTCGGGGCTTGCATCCAACAATTCATTACCTTCTTTTATTTTCCACTTCCATCCCACTCTCTCAACCTTTCCATCAGAATAAGCTCTTATAATTGCTTGCGGGAAGACAAGACTTGAAGAATCGTAAAATCTCAAATCATCAAAATAGAATATATGGGGTTCAGAACGTCCTTCTTCATAAAGTTTTAATACATAATCCCCATCACAATTACCTTCTTTTCCATTGATTTCGAAGAACCAACCCACTATTTTCCCGTCTTCTGAGATATCGTTAAGAGAATGATGTAATATATCTACATCACTAGAATCTTGGACTTCCAAAACTGCGTCGACTATTTCCCCTTTTATGAAATCAGGATATCCCCTTTTCATTTTAAACATCAACCATATAGTTCCATATAACTTTCCATCGTTATCTGCAGCATAACCAGGACAAATATCCCACTCTAATCCTTCTCCGGAATCAATAATCCTATTTCTATTGGAATCTGGATTTATCATATTTTTAAAAGTCACATCTACGGTCCCGAACATTTGTAATGTTTCATACGAAAGATCTAAAAAGTTTGCGAACTCTTCGGGGCTAATACTTGACTTTAACACCATACCATCATTTGTTTCCTCAACTGTTAAAGCCCTAAATCAATCAGTTTGCCACTTTCAGGTGTAGGAATACAAATCATCCCGAAATTCGGTTCTCCTAAAAAACCTACTGTCTCTATGTAATTTCCATTGTCTTTCGCCAGAGCTACTACGTATATGGAATCTGTTGCTAGCGGGAGCTCAACTTCAAGCGAATCAATGTGCAAATATGTAGCGTCTTCTCCAGACGTCATATTCTGATAAATCAAATAGTAATCACTATCCAAAGCTTCGCTCGTATAATGCGAACTTTCATTGTTTCTACCCCCTGTTCGATGATGACTTACTATGTTGGATAGATCCATCCTTAAAATAACATAATCGTATGATTCATTGGGAGTGTTATCATCAGTGTTGTCATCAGCGTTCGCTGCGTTTGGAATACAATTCGTTACGACTAAAAAAACTACAGCAATCACCAAAAACAATAGAAACACTTTCATTTTCTTCATTTTTACACCTCCTGAATTATATTTACATTCCTGAGGTACCCTTAGGCTTGCGAGGAGAGAGATTCTCACTCTCTTCTCGTTACTCGTGCTTGCATTCTCTCATGCGCCTCGTCCAGCAGCGCTCTCGCACCACCTTCACCTCGTACCATTCATACGGCTCATATGGAACCTCTTTTCCACATGTCCCTTTCAAAATGAGAATACCACCACCTGCTCCTCAGTTTTGGGACATCTCAGGCAATATCTATGAAACACAAGGCTTTTCTACAGCAATTCTCCAATGCACTCAAAAGAATTGAGTAAAAGGGGACCAACTGGTCCCCTTTCTTTTACAATCCAAAGACTGCTATAGGACTCGGCCAGAACATATCCATTACAAGCGCTGGATTTTCAGGATCGCTCACATTCATCACAACAAGGCCATTATCATAATCAGCAACATAAGCGTAATCGCCTGAGACGTATACTCCCACAGCACCTCTATCCGTATCCAAGTGTCCAACCTTTTCCGGCGCTTCAGGATCGCTCACATCCACCACGGCAAGGCCATTTTCCAAATCAGCAATATAAGCGTAATCGCCTGAGACGTACACTCCCCAAGCATACCCCGTATCCAAGTGTCCAACTTCTTTTGGCGCTTCAGGCTCGCTCACATCCACCACAACAAGACCATTATCATAATCAGCAACATAAGCGTAATCGCCTGAGACGTATAC
>QMYO01000442.1 GCA_003662715.1 Candidatus Bathyarchaeota archaeon
AATATAAAGAAAGCTATGAAAAGCGGCGTAGAAGTTGTTGAGTCAAGAAATATGAGACATCTTATGAAATTCTATTCCATGCTAAAGGCGGCGGAGAAAAGAAGAGGATTTTTAAGTTATCCTTTACCGTGGTTTAAGGCTGCTTTAAACATCTACGACCCAAACCTCTCAAGGATTTTTCTAGCTTACTGGAATGGTAAAGCGGTATCTGGAGTTTTCACAGTAATACACAACAAGACAGTTTTCGCCTTAGCCGCTGGTTCCTTTAGCGAAGGATGGAAAGTAAGGCCCAACGACATCCTGCATTGGAAAGTCATGGAATGGGCATGCCAAAAAGGCTACTCGTGGTATCATATGGGACTGGTTCCAGACCCCCTCCCAACCGAAGGATCAAACGCTTGGGGCATCTGGAGATGGAAAAGAGAATGGAACGGAAAATTGAAAAGTCTTAAAATATTTAGCAAAGTATTCTTACCAAGATATAAGCTCATGCTTAAAGCTAAAAAATTCGTCGAGAAAGCATACGGGCTTTTAAGAGGATAAGAAGCAGTGTGATGAGAAAATGAGGAAAAACATAATAATATTTGCTCCGCACCCGGATGACGAAACAATTGGATGCGGCGGAACAATAGCCAAAAAACAAAGTGAAGGATTCAACACAATCATAGTGGTAATGACCGATGGACGAAACTTATTTCGCGAGGTATTGAAAATCGAGAGCGATCCGTCTCCTGACGAAGTTCAAGAGATTAGAAGAAGAGAGCTACTAAAGGCTGTCAAAATTCTTGGTGTGTCACCTAACAACGTGATACCTCTAGATTTTGAGGACGGAGCACTCGAAGAATATGAAACAGAAGCCGAAAAGAGAGTCATTAGAATATTGAAGAAATATTCCCCGGTGGAAGTTTATTTCCCCTTCATAAGAGAATTTCATCCAGATCATAGAGTGACAAATCGAATTGTACGAAAATGCATACGAAAGCTAGGATTAAAACCACTAATGTATCAATACTGCACTTTACACAAATATGGACGTGTAGGACCACTATTCGAAAAGCTACTAGGCTTGCTGAAAAAGAACGAAATCAAAGTTGATGTGTCACAGTTTATCGAACTTAAAGAAAAGGCACTTAAGGAGTATAGAAGCCAATTTTCCATAATATCAGATAAGCAGTTGCACCCAATAGAAGAGGGCATAGAAAGATATCTGAAAAAATATGAAATATTTTATGTTGTCGCCTAGCATACCTTCATCTTAAGTCTTCAACTTTTAGGGAAAGTTTTAGAAAAAGCGAAGACGGACGGTTACTACAGTGAGTGTTCCCATACCGATAATTGTATGGTTTCTGTTCATACTCTGCCCTTTTGGAGCAACATTCTTTATCTATCTTTTGATGAAGCGCTCGGCCAAGAAACCTTGGCGCATAAAGATAGACGCCCAGTACAAGCCGAAGGTTTCAATACTGGTTCCAACCTACAATGAAGAAGCCATTATTCGCCTTAAACTGGAAAACTTAGCTAAAGTTAGGTATCCTAAAGATCTCATGGAAATAATTGTTGTAGATTCTAATTCTCAAGACCAAACATTAAACATAGCGAGGGAATTCATAAAGCAGCATCCAGAAATTAACATTAAAGTTTTAACGGAAAAAGAGAGGAAGGGAAAGTCAGCTGCCCTAAATTTTGCCCTTAAAAAATGTAAAGGAGAAGTGGTCATAGTTTCGGATGCTGACTGCTTTTGGCCTTCGGGCATTCTGGAAAAAGCCTTACCTTATCTAGCCGATCCAAATGTGGGGGCGATTTCAGGGCCGAAAATTTTATTGAACGTTGAAGATTCTTGGGTTACGAAAACTGAATATTTCTATTTAAATTCGATGAACATGGTAAAACTCGGGGAGTCCAAGTTTCATTCGACATTGCTCTTTGAGGGCGGCTTTAGCGCCTATAAAAAAGGAATTTTGGAGTCATTCGATCCTTACAATACTGGTTCAGACGATTGCGGCACCATAATTACGTTGGTGGAAAAAGGACACCGAGCAATACTGGTTCCTGAAGCTCGGTTCTATACTGCCTTTCCAAATTCATGGCGAGAAAAGGTAAGTTTAAAAATGAGAAGAGCAAACCAACTTTTGCGGGTTTTGTGGAGATACGTATACCTACTTTTTAAAAGGCGAATTAAAGCTCCAAAGAGAGTCATCATCCAAGGCATTCTAATGTATTTTATCAACCCGATAATGTTTATCCTTCTTGTTATGTCATCCCTCTATTTACTATTTGAATTTCCGTATTTATCCCTGTCCTTCTTAATCTTCTTAGTCCCCCCTGTGAACTTCTATCTCTTTGAATTGGCCCAAAATCACCTTATACTTTTCATTTCAATGCTCTCCGTATTATTAAATAAGAAATTTGTTGTTTGGGAAAAACCGAAGGATAGAGCCATGCTACGTGGCAGCGTCTTACGTAAATATGAGCTTATTTAGGGCTTGGATTGCCATGGGACTCATTTTTGAAAGGAAAAAGAGACCTTTGGCTAAGCCTAAAGTTACTATAGGAATGTGCGTGAGATATAGTGAGTATTTTGTAAGTAAAGCAATTAACAGCGTCTTAAACCAAGATTTTCCGCATGAACTTATGGAAGTAATAATTGTTGATGATGGTAGCGAAGATAAAACCCTAAACATTGTGCTTGATTTGGCTTCAAAGATGGACATGCGAGTGAAAGTGTTTCACGACGAATGG
>QMYO01000443.1 GCA_003662715.1 Candidatus Bathyarchaeota archaeon
TAACTAGTTCTATTATTTTTTTGTGGAAGTCTGTTACATCTTTCGGCTTCCAATCAGTTTCAAAATTCAAAGAGTAAAAACCATGTGAACTATGATTCCCAGTCCCGTCAGGCTGAGGCTCCATCCCATGATCAGAAACAATCAAAAAAACAGTATCCTCAGGCACCCGCCTTTTCAGCTCAAAAGCCAAATCATCCAACACAAAATAAACCCTCCGCAAACCCTTCAAATTCTTAGCAATGTAAACATGACCCAAAAGATCAGCAATCTTAAAATACGCCATAAAAAGCCTCCAATCCCCCTCAACACTTTCAAAAACCCGCCTCTTCCGATCCTCATAAACCCTCCACACCTCTCTCACATACTCTTCAAGTCCCTTAGACATTAAAGTCTGCCCAAGCCTCAAATTAACCTCTGTAGGCTCATTATAAGCAGGAACATCCACAGCCACAGAAGGCTTAATCAAATCAAAAAGAGTCACCCTAGCCAAATCCCGCTTATCCACAAGCCTAGGCCTCAACCCAAGCCTCCACAACACCTTCCTCTTCCCTCTAAACCGCTTAACAAAAGACAAATTCCGAACAAAATCCAAAAACCGCCCATAAGTAAAAATAGACCGCACATTATGCTTCTCAGGAGGCAAACCAGTTACAAAAGAAGCCCAAATAATCGGAGTAAAAGGAACATGCTCATCCGCATGATAATAACCATAAGAAAGCTCATATCTTCCATACGTCTCCTGCATCAAATTTTCCAATCCCCAATCCTTAACCAAATAATACTCTAAACCATCAATCGCAAGGACAAAGACCCTACTCAAACCTTTTTCACCTCAACTTAACCAGTTAAATAGTCACAGGTTGATTGTATATTGAAAACCTAACCCATTCTTATAAAGTTCGCCATATGAACGCGCAATAAATCGCTAGATAACTTTTTCTGTATCAAAACAAAAATATCAATGAAAACGAATGAAAACAAAAAAACCAGTAATATCTGTAATAGTTTGCGCCCACAACGAAGAAAAATACATAGACAAATCCCTACCAAGCCTAATAAAAGCTCTCGAAGGAAAATCAAGCGAAATAATTTTTGTCGCAGACAGGTGCACAGACAAGACCGTGGAGAAAGCCGGAAAATACCCTGTTAAAATCATTGAGAAAGAGTGGAAGAAATGGGAGAACAGCTATTCTGAAGCTTTACAAATTGGATATGCAAATGCTAAAGGCACCTACGTAAGCATAGTTGACGCAGACATAATCATACCACAAAACTTTTTCCAAGACCTAATCCCACTCCTTAAAAACAGAACAGCCTCAATAGCAGCCCACGTAATAACATACCCAGACACTTTTCTAAACCGCTTAATGAATGCATGGGAAAAAACCTACGAATTCGCACCACTAGGCCAAATACCCCACGGAGCAGCAAGAATAATTCTAAAAAAGGCACTAGACGAAATAGGCGGATTCAGAGACATACCAACACCAGACACAGACATCGACATAAGATTCACAAAACACGGATACCAAAGCATACTCAACAAAAAAATAAAAGCCTACCACATAAGACAAATAACACTAAAAAAAATAATAAACGGACAAATAAACTGCGGCAGAGGACGCTACACCCTCGGAATAAGTCTAACAAAAACGTTAGGACACGCGTTATTACGAGTCAGACCCTTAACAGTATACGGATGGTTATTAGAATGGCAAAGAAATAAAACCAATTTTTCAACAACTCCTTAACATTTTCTTAAGACCAGCTTCAAGGGAAAACCTTGGATCATAATCAAGCAAATGCTTAGCCTTTTCAATATCTGCCAAACTTCTTCTAATATCACCCTTCCGCGGCTTTCTATATTCAGGTCTAACACTTTCAAACCAAACATGCTAATTAGAAGCTTAGCCGCGCGCCCACGACCAATCCACCATGAAATGCTGCGTTTTCCCCAATGTCTCCTTTCCTCATAAGGAACCCTAAAATTCGTTGTCCTCCAACCCAACCGCCTCGCCTCAAAAAGCAAATAACTATCATACCCAATCGTTCCATAAACTTTTAGGCTGTCCCAACACTTCCTTCTGTAAACCCGCGCCCCATCATCAGCATGATCTCTATCCATCTTCTGAAAACATAACCATCCGTCGTCCTGACAGCAGGAGTCCCACTCGCAATCCCCACCCCCAGGAAACTTCTCCATCTCCCTAACAATACACTCCACATAATCAGACGGAACAACAACATCAGCATCTATCTTAAAAAGGTAATCCCAATCCGCACAACGCTTTTCAGCAAACCGCACATCCGTAACCAAACCATAAGGCAACCTAAACCCCGTAAGCCTAGTTTCCAAATTCCCGAGCCTAACATGAGAAACACCACACTCATCCAATATTTCAGGCGTCCTATCCGTAGAATTATCATCAACAACATAATACAACGGATAAGTCTGATTCTTAACAGCCAAAACACAATCCAGAATAGTCCTCTCCTCATTCCTACAAACCGTAACCGCTATAACCTTCACCATCAGGAAACCTCAACCAAACAACTCTCTGCAAAAACCCTAAAATAACACTTCCGTAACCCCTCACACACAAAAAATACACACGCTACAAAACTGACATCGCATACTGTACAGTCTGCTTAACCCCCTCCTTCACCGACCACCTAGCTTCAAAACCCAACTCACGCCTAATCTTCTCCGTTGAAAAACAGAAATTCTCCACA
>QMYO01000444.1 GCA_003662715.1 Candidatus Bathyarchaeota archaeon
AAATAATTTCTATTGATTTTCTTCAAGGCAATCATTGTGGTAGTTGCAGTTAACAAAATGATCATGGCTATTATTGTAGTAAACTCTGGAATAACATTAATTGTACCGTCTTGCATAGTTACAGTAAGAGGATTACCTTCGGCGTCTCCAATAATTGTCTCGTCTGGAACAAAGTTTACAGTGGTTACTCCTGGATTAGTTGCGTTCATTGTTAAAGTTACTAAAACGCCGTCGCCGGTTCTTGGAACCGTGCCTCGACCTTGAGCAGCCGCCATATCATAATATGTTACAGCGTATTCGGCGTAACCGTCACCCTTTCGATTATAAATAATCCACAGGTTGTCTTCAGCCGCTTCAACACCTTCGGGATCCATAAAATGCCCGTCGGGCATGATTGTTTCTAGGCATGTAACAACTGTGTTGTTCCATTCGACTCTGAACTGGATACCTGCAACATCATGAGCGTTTGTTATCGTTATATTGATTGTGAATGTTTGTCCAATGTTCTCGGGCTGAATTTCTACATAGTTTGGATATACTGAAATGGTCATTTCATCTGCCGCTAGCGCTCTCGGTAAGATACACAATGCTAATAGAGAGGCAAGGAAGATAAAGATACACAGCATTTTTCTGTTAATCATTTTTCCACCTTATTTTATAAATAATCGTTAGGTATCCAATTTAAGTTTTTTGTAGCTTGAATAAAATTTTGCTTTCAACAAATGTTTAGAAACTCAAAAAAAGTGGAGTTAGTGAGGTTTTCCGAAATTCAAAGCGATTTTTATCATGTCCAAAATGTTTACGCGGTTATCTCTGTTAAGGTCAGCATATCTGTTCCATTCAGGGTCAGAGGGGGTAGAACCGAAAGAGTTGGAAGCTATTATGCAATCCAGGATGTCAACTTTGTCATCTCCGTTTATGTCTCCTGGAATCCTTATTTTTACTTTGCCGTCAATGTAAACATTATCGGTTGTGTCGAGTTCAAAAGGAACTTGTGGTATATGTGCACTTATGGTGTAGTTATTACAAGATTGGACCTTGGTTGTGTTCCATAGAATTGAAAGAATTATTGAAGCATTTGGCATAAGATCTACTACGGTGATTGTGGTAATAAGGTTGCTGTCATAGTATATCTCAACATTGAATGTTTCCAGTATGTCACCTTGGTTTTCCACAGTTATATTTATGCTTACAAACCAACCTGGATAAACTTCTGTTTCATTAGCTACTAAATCGATAACGGCTACATCCCTAATTAATGTCATGAAATAGCCATCTGTAGTTTCGTGAGGTATGGATTTCCAGTATGAATCAGTTAAGTGTGTGTTATTGAGGTCTAAGTCCGTCCATCCTATTGAATCCACTTGGAAGTATAATGTTAAAAGCGGCATAGGAGAGTAAGTTGTTATTGGTGAGGCTGGAGGGTTAAATGTTACGTTAGCTGATACTATTCCAGCAGTGTCATTGAAGGTTACAAACCCGCTAGGTCTTATGCCATTAAGATCAGGAAGTATTATTGCTCCGTAGCATGTTAGAATTGTTGTGTCGTAGTTTAGAACAAAATCGTAATGGTACATGTCTTCTACATCGTCAACTGTAATGTTTATTGTAAACCATGAGGGGGGAAGCATCGTTGGATCTATTATTTCAGGAGGGTCAACGTAAAGTTTTCCAATAAGAACGTTGTTGAAAATTCCGTCCTCTTTTGTATATGGCAATTGGTTGCCTTTTTCGTCTAAAAGTGTCAGATCAGTAATGTGAATAACGCTGCTACCCAGAGCTTTTACGTGAAAGGTTATAGAAGCCAATGTGCCGTTTCCTGAAACAGGAAGTTCAGGCGGTGTGAGCCATACAGTGAATTTTACATATCCAAGGGTATCGTTAGTTTCAATTAGAAACATTGCTGTAAATGGGAAGAAATTTCCTACTGTAGCATTTACCAGGTTGAGTATTGTTGCATCATAGGAGAGTTTAAAAGTGTAATTATAGACCGTGGTGGCATTTTCTATAGTTATATTAACTGTGAAATTATGGCAGGGGGTTAGAGCAGGGTCAACTATTCTTGGCGGATCTACGTACACATGTGCTGGTACAGGTGGTGGTGTGTTGTCGAAGTGTCCGTCGTTTGTTATGGTTTCTAGTGGCGTGGCTGTTTCGTCTGCGAGGATTGTTTCCTTTAGGCTGATTGTTGTTTCGCCTATTCCGACAATGTCCAGTGTTATTTTGGCTAGGGTTCCGTTGCCGTGTCTTGGAGCGGTTCCCCGGCTTTTTGCGGCTTCTATGTCATAGTAGGTTACTGCGTATTCGGCATGGTCATCATACACCTTTTTGCTTATTATCCAAAGGTTTCCTTCGGCTGCTTCAACCCCGCCAGGATCCATGAAATGGCCTGCGGGAATCTCCAGCTTGACGCCTTTAAGAACCGTTCCATCCCACTCCAGCCTAAACTGCGCGCCACAAACACCCGGTGTCTCCGGAACATCCTCAACTCTAACATAAACCGTGATGTTCCCACCCGGAACATACTCCTCCCCAACAATGCTTGAAGGATCAACATAAATCCTTGCCGTTGTTGAAGCTACGACCGTTGGTTGTAAATTTATTATGCAAGCCGTTGTTGTTACAAGTATAATTACAATCAAAGATGTGGGGCATGACTTTTTTCCCATAATTCTCCCTTCTCCTTCAAAGAAGTTATGTTCTTATTATCTATAAAGTTTATGGAACAATAC
>QMYO01000445.1 GCA_003662715.1 Candidatus Bathyarchaeota archaeon
CCGCTATGACCCTTAGTTACGGCTCCACAAAAACTTTGGAGAAAGCTAGAGAAGTAGAAGTCGCTGAACGAATTGTAGATGAACTCTACCGCGAGCTAGAAGTGAAAATCCTCAACGGCGACATGGAAATCCCAGCGCTACTTCTTTTAAGAGACGTAATTGCACTTCTAGAAGACGCCGCAGACAAAGCTGAAGATGCCTCTGACGCCGCCCGCATAGTAGCTTTCGCCATTTAAGGAGCCAGTAAATGCCAGAGAAAATCCCTACAGAGTTCATTGAAAACTTTTTAATCGTATGGGACCCAGCTAAAGGGTCAGAACTGTACAAGCTTGGATATTACGGTAAGCCTATAGGCATCCCGAAACCTAAGGCAGAAGACTTTGACGTTCCTCTCATTCTAGACCTCATGGAAGGACTCTATCTTGTTGAGAAAAAAATCATCACCGTAACAGAAGGACCAGAGAAGATTAAAGTCGGCTTTTCAAAGCTGAGAAGAAGAGCCAAAAAACTATACGATAACTTCGACCTTAAGTATGCGGTGTACCGTGACCTTCGTGACCAAGGTCTCATAGTTACGCCGGGCATAAAGTATGGATGTGACTTTGCTGTGTATAAGCATGGACCCGGTGTGGATCATGCTCCATATATGGTTTCGGTGAAGAAGGCGAAGGATGAGGTTACGGCTACTGAGATTGTGAAGGCTGGGCGGTTGGCTACAACTGTGAGAAAACGGTTTATTTTGGCTATACCTAATCTAGAAGCGGAGCGAATACGTTTTCTCATATTCAAATGGTTCAAGGCATAGAAATGGCGTGTAGCATTTTTATTTAATAGCCTTTGCTATCAGCTCAGGGTCATTCTCAATTACTATGGGCGTGTTTGCGAATTTGTTTTTCGAGTTTAGATGATAGTTTATTATGGTATCTGGGTCTTTCAGCATGTGACCAGTTAATATGCCTACAACGGTTTCATCTTTTTCTATAATTTCTTCTTTAACGAGTTTTTTGATTCCCGCAACTGTTGCAGCCGAAGCGAGTTCGCAGCCGAAGCCATTTCTGCCTACTATGGCTCTAGCGTCTAGCATCTGTTTGTCGTCAACTTGAGCTACTATTCCGTTTGTGAATTCTAGTGTTCTCAGCGCTTTTTTCAGACTTACGGGTTTAAGAATTTCTATGGCGCTTGCTTTCGTTTTAGCTCTCAACTTCTCTCTTTCCAAATAAGCATGATAATCATCAATAATTTCATCGTCTACGTTTCCTTTGTTCCATCGCAAATTTTTTTCATTGAACAGTCTATAAAATGTGTTTGCACCTTCTGCGTTAACTACAGCCATTCGAGGGATTTTTTTTATCCATCCCCATTCGTGGAGTTCCATGAACGCTTTGCCAAAGGCTGAAGTGTTGCCGAGGTTTCCTCCTGGAAACACTATCCAATCGGGTACTTTCCATCCTAGATAGTCTAGAACTCTATACATCATCGTTTTTTGTCCCTCAAGTCTATAAGGATTAATAGAGTTTACTATGTACACTTCTTTTTTCTTAGCTAGTTCCTTAACCCTAGCCATGGCGTCATCAAAGTCGCCTTTAATCTGTATCACCTTGGCGCCATAATCAAGTATTTGAGCAAGTTTTCCCTTAGCGATTTTTCCTTCGCCTATGAATATTAGGGCTTCCATCCATTCGTTGGCTGCAAATGCCGCTGCGGAACTAGCAGTGTTTCCAGTGGATGCGCAAGCAACTTTTTTGATTCCAAGCATCTTTGCGTGTGTGAAGGCTGTTGCCATTCCATTGTCTTTAAAAGAACCTGTTGGATTGTTTCCTTCGAATTGTAGCCAAAATTTGTCGGATTCTAATCCAACGTATTCAGCGACTTTGGTTAGGTGGAAAGGTTTAGTCTTTCCTTCATCTCCATCTAAAGAAACTAAGACTTTACTATACTCTTCGTAATTTTCAGTGTTTACGTCAATAAAGTTGATTAGTTCTCTAAAACGCCACACTCCGCTTTCATCAAATATGTTGCCTTCATGGTTTCTCCGTTCATAGAAAACTTCTTTAAGTTTTGGATTAATACGACCTTTATACTTGACATCTAATAGATTACCGCACTTTTCACATTCAGTCCGTATTTCATGAACATCATAAGTTCTTCCACAGCGAGGTATAATACACTGAGTATACGCGTTTTTTTCCATTTAAATCCCAGTTAAGAAGCGTATTTCAATTCTTTAAAGTTTACCCGTGAAAATTACGCGTAACACTCTCATGTAGAGATGCCAATTAATTAAAACTATAAAAGTATATGTTTACGACACAAATTTTCAACCCTTAACTTCCCTTAAGATATCGCTCAATTCTATCCATTCCTTCAGAAATGTTCTCAATCGAATTAGCATAGGAAAATCGTATGTAACCCTCTGCGTTGCTTCCGAAATTGATTCCAGGCGCAGTTCCTACTCCAGTCTCCTCTAACAACTTAAAAGCAAACTTCAACGAATCGTTAGTGAACTTTTTAGCGTTGGCAAGAACATAAAACGCTCCAACAGGCTCCACTGCTATGCCGAAACCTATTTTTCTGAGGCGTTGAATCATCAATTTGCGTCTTTTATCATAAATGCTAACCATACGCTGAACATCAGGAGCCGCTTCTTTAAGAGCAGTAACGCCAGCCCACTGGCTCATAGTGTTCGCGGCAATGAAGAAGTTCTGCACCAGCTTTTGCAGAAGACGAAC
>QMYO01000446.1 GCA_003662715.1 Candidatus Bathyarchaeota archaeon
ATACCCGCTTTAATCTTATTCTCCACTTCTTCAAACGACAGAGTGGGTGGAATCAGCTTGAAGAAAAGGTCTCGAGGAGCCACCTTAACACCTCCAACTTCTACAGGTTCCTCATCTAAAAAGCCAAGCTGAACCACAAATTTCACTATCGGCATGTCAGGAGTACCCAGCTTCAAATCCACATATCTTAAACCCTTATCAATAAAGCGTGGTAACGAAACTGGCTCTTCATGTACATGTGCGTAAACGGTCTGTGGACCAATAGGGTCAGGAAAGTTGTAGATTTCCTCCCCGCTGAATAGGGGAACCTTTTTGTATTTTCCATTTTCGTACACTACTGGTTCAGTCGCCATGTCATCCCACATTACTTTAGGAGACCATGTTGAGACGATTTCCTTGCTTTCTACATTATCAAATATTCTTATGCGTATCGCGTCTACGCGGTCAAGTTTGTCAGCAGCATGAGCTGCAAGTACATTTGTAATTCCAGGAGACGAACCGGCATTTAACAGCGCGGTTAATCCAGCTTCTTTATATTTATCGTCGAGTTCTAGTTGCTTTGTGTATGAAGAGTAATCGTACATAGCGAGGTCTATGTAGTTTGCTTTTGCCTTTAAGGCGGCATTCGTAATTGTTAGGTTGAATCTAGGCAGAGTGGCATTAACTATTACATCCACATCTTTCGCAGCCCTCACTACATCGTCGGGTTTGCCTGCGTCAACACGATGCGCTGACACTTTCTCACTTTTCAACCAGTCTCTAATTCGCTCAGCTCTTTGCAGATTTATGTCGGCAAGTCTTACTTCGTCAACATCTGGATTTTTTGATAGCTCCGAGGCAATTACGATTCCAATGGCTCCGGTTCCTACCACAAGGATTTTCGTATACATTTTCCCAAAACCGTGAAGCTAGGAATTCTCCTCTTATGTAACTAATAAATCTTATGTAAGAAAAGAAACGTATTCCTCCATACGAGAAGGCATCATCTATAAATCAACGATATTAAGTGACTTGACTGACCTTTCAACCATTTTCTTTATGTTTAATGCCTCTTCTGCTTCAGCTACTTCCTGAGGTTTCGCCACATTCACAGGCTTTCTTAAGGCTGCTGTGTATTCTTTCACCTTTTGAATCGAAGCTTCGTAGGTGCTTATTCTACGCGCTATCTGTTCTCTCTCAGATTTCTCAAATCCCAATAATGGTCGATGTACTGGATACTTGGTTAAGGCGGAGTCTAACAATCTCAGCTTTCGCAGAGTCTGGCTTACTGGTTTCTCCATGGCTTCTCCTGTAACGATTGCCTCCGCCCCTACCATATCCGCTATCTGCTCCGCAATTCGATACATCATGCGTTTGCAGAGGATGCATGTCAAATGCTCGGATAGTTTTTTCTCCTTAAACTCCTTAATGTTTAGACCATTCGGCACCACGTACACTTTTTGCGGAAAACCGATTGCCCAGTTAAACAACTTTCTAGCCACGTTCAACGTTTGTTTAGTCGCGTTCTTATCTGTAAACGGTGCGTTGTCAAAGTGCACTGCTACGATAGGGCAACCTCTCTTCATAACTAGCCAACATGCCACTGAAGAGTCTATTCCTCCACTTAGCAAACCTACTATCTTTGGTTGGGTGCCTAATGGCAGACCATTGGCGCCGTCAACAATCATCGAATACACGAATGCTTTTTCGTCTCTGATTTCAATTCCCAAAGTCGCATCTGGATTCTTTAAGTTAACTTTTAAATGTCTTTCAGGAAAGGCATTCAATATTTGGCGCCCCACCTTTACGCAAACATCCGTGCTCGTGTATGGGTGACGCCCAACTCTTCTGCATCTAACCGCGAAACTTTCTTCTCTGCGAAGCGTTAAATCAGCTAGAAACACGCTTTTATCAACCACATCACTAAGTTTAGAAGTGGTTTCTAAGGCGGGAGAAAGAGATGTAACACCAAATACTTTAGCCAGCTTAAAAGAAGCCTCCACCGCTGACGGAGTTTTTAGGAAAAGTCTTCCGTGCTTTCGAATAACCTTATCACATGAAATTTTATAATGCTTCAACATGCTCTTAATGTTATCGAGCAAGCGACGTTCATAAGTCCTTCTCGTCCAAGTCCGTTTTATACCCATCTCCCCACCATACCGAACTATTACAGAATCAAAATTTACAGATTCATATTCCTTACAGTCGGTGGGAGGGGTTAACATAAAAATCCCTAATATGCGGGCGGTTAATCTCTATTTATGTGTTACATAACGCGAAAGCTTATGTTATTTTTTGAGCGCTTGCGCACAAGTCGCACGATTCGGGAACAACAAGGAAATCCTTGTGTAGTTCACATACTAGGTTTTGGGCTTTAAGGTCTTTACATAACCTGCAAAACTTCAGCATTGCATCAAAGGGCGAAAAATTATCAGTAGCGATTCCGAATGCAATTTCGTCGACGGCGGACTGAATTGAAGGGATAGCCTCCAGCTGCTTAATTCTCTTGTCTCCGCGCTTTGAATAAAGATAGTGGCTAATAGCAGCTTGTGTTGTTCCCAGCTTTTGAGCTGCAGCGACTTGAGAGAAATGGTATTTCTCAATGAGTGTTTTCGCTACTAGAGAGCGAAATGCAGGTAACACGAGTTTCACGACGAGTTCGCATGGGGTTCTCATTTGCATCCACATTTTTATAACAACGTTATATCTTATAAATAAACCTATTTTTCTCCACAAACCATAGAGA
>QMYO01000447.1 GCA_003662715.1 Candidatus Bathyarchaeota archaeon
AAATCACATACACCGGAACAGTAGTCTTGGGCATTATCATGCTTTTAATATACTCGCATTTATTGTTTACTTAAAATTTATTAAATGAAGGTGAAATGAGGACTCTTCAGCATATTTAAAAATTTAGTAGTGTCTTCTTAATATGGCAAACCTTTCATCGTCAAGAGGTTGGAAAAGATGCCTACGCGAGCCGATTTCCAAAGAGTTTTAAACTCTATTTTTAATCAGGCCGAGTCCAAAGGTCTAAAGTTTGTTGATGTCACAGCTGGTGACCTACATCGTAAAGTTGGAGGTTACCCGGGTCCCAATCATAGAATGCCACTCTGCTGTTCTGTAATGAAACAGAATATGCAGGAAGGAGATATAATACTGTACCAGCCACCCAGTGGGCAAGGAGCCAGTTTAAGAATACGATATAAGTTGCCACGAAAAGCTCCATAAAACAACACTAACTGAAAAAAGCTAATAATACAATGCATAATTTTGTAGACTCCATCAGCCTTCAAACGTTCTTCGTCTTCATACATTGTAAAAAATATGTTTTATTGGACATGGAATACTTTTCTAAACAAGTTTAAAAACGTGGTTACCTATGTGTTCGATAGAAGATATTTCCACAAATGTTATTTTATTGTTTAATTTAAGTTGTAACGGGAGAAGGAGAGAAAGTGAAGTTTCTCAAAAAGAATTATATCATATTTATTTTAGTTTCGATAATTTTGACTGCAGCTTTCTCATTACCTATTAATACCGTGCGTGCTCAGGTCCAGAATATTTCAATAACTAAATTAGTTGATGAACCTTCTTACAAGAAGACTCTTTTCGTAATTACAACAACGGAAAAAACGTATCACATTTTAGTAATAGCAAACATTACAACAAACCAGACTGAAACTTTAGTGAACCTAACCGCCTCTCTGATTAATCCTCATAATGCTAGTATTAATGCGTTAGCATCAATACCTGACTGGCTTTATGATGCTCCATATTACGATGGTCCTGTAGAAGCGTTTCACATATGGCTTCCAGATTGGGCAGTAACTGCGTTGAAAATAGCACTTCCAGTAGTGGTCATAGTGGCAATTGTTAGTCAAGTGTATATGATTATTGAGGACATTGTTTCTGATGTTTCGGGAGAAATCCTTGATATGTTAATGTCAAATGATTTTGTTTGGGCCTCCCTACCTTGGATATTCTTAACGCTATTAACACATGATACTAATCCAGATGGGTCATTTGACCTTTACATTCCATTCAGACCGTTTCTCTTACATTTTCAGCTCATATTGGCTGGACACTACTACATTGCAACGAGTTTCAGTTGGTGGGAAATAGTAAAATGTATAGCATGTCTTCCTTGGCCTTTTAACTGGATTTGTTGGGAGTACTTTGTCGCAAGATGGGTTTGCTCACGAATGGTGCCGCCGCCTGAACAGATACCGCCTCAAGCCTCTTTTGAATATTACCCATCAATACCAACTATTGATGAAGAGATCACTTTTATTTCAACAAGCTTTGATCCAGATGGGTTTATTTCCGAATGTAAATGGGACTTTGGAGATGGAACTGCCATCGCTTACGGATGTAATGTAACCCATGTATACACAGAAGTTGGAGAATATAATGTTACTTTGTCCATTAAAGATAACAGTGGCCTTGTAGATGTTGTTAGTCATGTCATAAGGGTTCAACCTAAACCAGAAGCCAAACTAAGAGTAATTCCAACTCATCTGAGAGTAGAAGTACCGACTGGACGAAACGCAACAGCAAAGTTTGTTGTAAAAGAAAGTCTCAACCAAACAGATTTAGAAAATATAGTGTTTATGGCAACTGATTTTAAAAAACCTGTTGGTGACACCCTCCCTTCTCAAACCGTATTTTTCGATAAAAATAACATTACTGTACCTAAAGGAGGTTATGCAAATATTACCACAACATTTCATGCTCCGGAATTCCTTCCGGTAGGCCTGTATTATGGAAACATTACTGTGACGAGTCGAAACGGAGGTAACGCCACAATTTATGTGACCGTTTATATTTTCGGGCCTCCATATGTAAATTTCACATGGACGCCAAAAATAGCTAAGGTAAACGAGGAAGTAATTTTCGATGCCTCATCATCGTTGCCATATAAGGGGAGTATAACACGCTACGAATGGAATTTTGGAGATGGAAGTAGTGGACTCGGGCAAATAGTAGCTCATAAATATTCAACTCCGGGAATCTATACTGTAACCCTAAATGTAACAGATAGCAATGACCTTTGGGCAATCGCACAAGCACAAATACAAGTTGTTCAACCTTACGGCCCGACAGCAAACTTCACGGCAATCCCTGAGAAACCAAACGTGGGACAAGCAGTCTTGTTTAACGCTTCAGATTCGCTACCCGGTTGGAACGGCACTCACACTATGCCAATAGAAGAGTACCGCTGGAATTTTGGAGATGGAAACAAGACAACAACCACATCACCAATAGTTTACCACGCATATCAAGAGTCCGGAATCTATTATGTAACATTAACCGTTTATGCGCCAGGGGCAACGCCAGAAACAGACTCAATAACCCGCAAGATAATTGTGCCTGTTATAACAGTAGGAGGAAAATGCTACCCAATAGAAATACCAAAAATCACCACGGCCAAGCCAACAGAATTCCACATAATCACAATATTAGCATTAACATCAATACTTACCATGATAATAAAGAAAACAAGCAAAAAGA
>QMYO01000448.1 GCA_003662715.1 Candidatus Bathyarchaeota archaeon
ATGTGAGATAAGGCTTCGGGGATTTTTTCTCCTTTTTTTAGGGCATTATATGCCTTTACAGCATCCTCATATATCATGATTTCATCCCAGCTTGCCTCACCGAGCTCGACGAGAGCATGCACATCCTTTAACAAAGCCGAAACCAGTTCTATGCTTGGATATTTTTGTTTGAGTTCTTCATCTAAGGTCATTAATTCGTAAAGTACCCGTGCTTGAGTTAGCAACCCACTTGGGTCAAGCATAAGACACTTAAGAACAGAAGAAGAGGCTAAAAGAACATGTGTCTGCTTTAGACTGCTATAAATTCTATCAACGTTTCCTATATAATCCTCCATCTTTTGCCCGTATTCATCTGACCGTGAAATGGCAACATTTAAGAGATTATCGCCAGGAGGACGAATCGCAGTTGCAACAGTGTATATTAAGATGTCATTAATGACGTCCTTATCTACAACATATGAGTTTGAAGTTATGTTGAATATTGTTGCACCTACGTAGCGCATAGGCACAGCGCGCATGTTTATATATGTGATAACAGCAATCGGATGCCCATCATACTTAAGATAATACCAAAGGGGTTCATCGTTTTTCTCGCAATTTAACGCTATCTCTGTAACCGTGCTGTTTAAGGATGGGGAAATCAAAGTTACATATAAGTATTCACGTCCACCATTTAATGTTGATATTTTAATAATTCCTTGTTTGAAGTCGAGGTTTTGTTTGAAGTCTGGTATATTAAATGTGACTGAAACTTTTTTTGTGTTCGCTGGTGAAACATCAAAGTGATTATCGGAAAAAACTGTCCAGTCGCTGATGTCACCGGAAGCGGATAAAGTAACATCTTTGAGATCTGATACGCCACTATTTAATATAGAAATTTCTTTGGAGAGCTTCGAGCCGCCTTGAACAACTTCTTTAATGATCGACGGACTAACGACTAAACGAGCTGGGCTCCACTTCATAGTTATTGTTAGATCTATGGTTTCACCATTTGCAAGGGTAATCCATCGTTCAACAGGTTCATAATCAAGTCTTGTTACGACAATGTGATGTTCTCCAGGCGCAAGTGTTAGAGAAGTTTTTGATAAGCAGCCTTTCCATTCATCATCGAGGTAGATGGTTGCGAAAAAATCTTCACCGTCCTCGTCCACAACGTGCAGGTTTAGGGTAGCAGCACCCACGATGTATTTTGCCGATCCTGCTCCCTGATAGCTTGTTTCCTCTGTGTTTGTGGCTATAACTGATATTGTGTGCTCTCCCGCTGGTGCTGTTGATGGAGAGGTAACTGATAAAGTGATCGAAGAATCTGTTTCGCCGGGATTGAGCGTAACTGATGTTTTGCTTAGTGAGGCTGACCAGCCTGAAGGCACAGAATAGGTTAAGGAGAAGGTTGAAGCTCCAAAGGATGAAGGATCGTTGTTTGTTACGCTAACCACGTAAGTTAAAGTTGAACCAGCTACGCCAGACTGAGAACTCGGAGTTAGAGTAACCGTAGGGTTTCTCCTTTCTAACGTAGAATTTGCAACACTCCACTCGGTGTCTACGAGATTTCCTTCAGGGTCGTAAAGCTCAACCTTCCATTGATAGCTTTTTCCAGGACTTATCGTTTCACGGGTTGACTCCATCCAGCTTACAGGTACATTTGTAACGTTTCTTGTATAGTATGAGATAGTATAGTAAAGGTAATACTTCGTTTTCCACAAGCCTAAACCATTATTAACGTTAACTTTCCAGCTGTACTCCATAATCTGCGTTGCATTGTCGTAGGTTGCAGTTAAATCGGACAGATAGCCAGAGTAGGCTGTCGTCGGTTTACCGACAAGCGGATATCTATCAACGTTATCCTCATCAATGACGTACGGATGGTCCCATATGCCATCGCCTCCAGGCTTATCTTGGTTTGGACCACTTTTCTCATCAACGTCAGTGTAGTCGCTCCAGTAGTTTCCGCCAGAAGGATAACCACCATCCCAAATGTTGTAATATGGTAGGAAAAGACGTGCTTGTTCTGTGTTGTTTACGAAATTGTTATGGTAAATGCTATTTTTAGAGGAATAACCGAGAAAGACGCCCTCCTTGTTGTTTACTATGGTGTTCCCGCTAACAGTGTTACATGAAGAAGAATAGAGATAGACGCCCTCCTTGTTGTTTACTATGGTGTTCCCGCTAACAGTGTTACATGAAGAACCATCGAGCTCGATACCATACCGGTTGTTTATTATGTTGTTTCCAACTATGCTGTTGTTTGAAGAACCATCGAGCTCGATGCCATACCAGTTGTTTGCTGTTATGTTGTTCACGGTTATAGTGGTGTTCTTTGTTCTCCATAGTTGTATGCCGATATCCGTGTGGGATAGGTTAAGGTTTTCAACAAGTATGTTATTGCAGTTTACAAGTATTACTTGTCCAGCGTCTTCGACCCTATAGTTTGAAACACCCTCAAGATACACCAGGGGCTTACCATTAACCAAATTATCCACAACAACATTCCCGTAAGAGCCCCAAACAGTCAAACCATCATCAACAAATATGTTTCCGACTATGCTGTTGTTTGAAGAATCATAGAGGTCGATGCCATACCGGTTGTTTGCTGTTATGCTGTTCCAGCTAACAGTGTTATTATTTGAAGAAGAATCAAGTACGATGCCCCAGTTGTTTGCTGTTATGTTGTTCCCGCTAATAATGTTGTTTGAAGAACGATAGAGCCAAGTGCCCACCCTG
>QMYO01000449.1 GCA_003662715.1 Candidatus Bathyarchaeota archaeon
ACACTAGGAGGATTATCAGCTTTAATGTAGAGCATTGCAGTAGCCTCTTTCGCGTGTCCTCCGGTATCCATTGCCTTAGCCTTAACCGTATGCCATCCTGGAGATAGCTTTAGATCTACATCAAATTTACAGTTCTTCTTGTCTAACCAGAACGCCCACCACGGATTGCAATCGTAGTCTTTAACGAGCTGGTTGTCAACGTAGACTCTAACCCAGTCGAGCTCGATGTCGTCAGAAGCGCTAACGGTCACCTTGCCATGCCACTTTCCATCCTTGTTATTGACAGTATAAGTTCCGCTTGATGGCGATATGCTCACACTCGGCGGTTTATCCACAATAACGTTCAGGTAGAAGGTCTTGCTCGAAGTAGCTCCGTTAGCATCCTCAGCTACAACCTTCACACTGTGATAGCCAGGTTTAAGGCTAACGGTTTTGTAAAGTGAACACGAGGAAGGATAGCTACACTTGTACACTTTCTCGTCCCAGCACTTGTACTTCTTCTCGTTCTCATACCAGCACTCGTATTTTTTCTCATTCCAGCAATCCCATTTCCAGCCACACTTCTTTTCATACCAGCATTTGTATTTCCAGTCGCAAACTTTCTCTTTCTTCCATCCGCATTTTTTCTCGTACCAACACTTCCAATTACACTTCCACTTCCAGCTCCAAGACCACCAGTCCCATTTCCAACCACAGTCCCACCCACACTCCTTCTCATACCAGCACTTGTATTTCCATTTATTCTGACACTCCTTCTTCCATCCGCACTCTTTCTCGTCCCAGCACTTCCACTTCTCCTTGCAAATCTTCTCAGCCTTCCATCCGCACTTCTGGACTTTCTCAATTACCCAACCGCACTTCTTCTCAATAATCCATGCACAACTCCCGCATGACTTCGATGCTACCTCGCTACCATCAACATGTAGCGAAATTACCTTAACCCCATCTGAATCGCTTGCTGAAGCGCTGAATGTTATTAAAGCTGAGGTTTTGTCAGTTTTTACAGTTCCGGTTGGTGAGAGGCTGATGAAGGGCGAATCCCACCACCAAGCACTAACTGGCTGAGCGATGAGCATTATCAGAAGTAGAATCGATATAACTCGCTTCATTAGGCAACACCTCCTACAACAGGTATGCCATTACTGAAGTCCGTGCTCCAGCCTATTTCAGGAACATAAGCCCCAATGATCTCCGGAGGCTGAGAAATGACGTGTATCGTAACTTCATCTGAGCCGATATTGCCAGAAGTGTCGTATGCAACAACTCTTATCTTCCATGTTCCCTCGTTCAGCTTCAGACTTTTTTCCAGATTGTAGATCTTTTGGTTTAGAGCTATCTCATCAGCATATTTCGTTCCAGAAATCCATTCCACTTTGACGGACTTTAAGCCAATATCGTCCTCAACAACTGCCCTAACGACCACATCGTTTCCGTAGTACGTTTTGCCATCTTGTGGCTCAAGGATCTTTACAGTTGGTGGATTATCAATAAAGTTTACAGCAATCTCATCGCTGCTGGATTGGTTGAGAGTGTCGTAAGCCACAGCTTTTATTCTGTGTATGCCAGTCGAAAACGTGTAATATACGACGTAGGGCTCTGAATAGTCAACGGCTATCTGCTTATCATCGACATAGAATATGACTTTTGTAATGCCTCTGTCGTCTCTTGCATCTGCAGTTATAACAACATTCTTATCGCTAAGCTTGGCACCATCGGAAGGAGACGTTATCTTAATTATTGGCGGGTTATCCCTTTTAACGTAAACTTTCACTCCATCTTCAGCTTTCTGGTTTGCAGTATCATAGGCTACAGCTTTAATCGTGTGCACTCCAACTGAAAGAGTTGCTGTTGCTGAATACGGAGGAGAGTTATCAGCAACTATCAACTTATCATTGTCGTAGAACTCAACCCTGCTTATTCCAACATCATCGCTAGCTAATGCTCGAATTGTGATTGTAGCAAGGTCTGTTGTCCAGAAGATTTGACCGTCAGATGGCTGCGATATTTTGACAGATGGCGGTTTGTCAGCAACAACTTCTATGTTTACAGAATCTTCACCAAGCTTTCCGTACCTGTCAGTTGCAAGAACTTTTATCGTGTGTTTGCCGGGCGATAAAGACAAACTGTGCTGATATTTGTACTTCGCCCCTTCTACATTCCTAATATCTTTTAGGCTGCCATCTACGTAAAGAGAAATGCTCTTCAGCCCGGTATCATCGACAGTATCGGCAATAACGTTTACTTCAGCACTTCCAGCTGCGATGAATTTATCCCCTTCAGACGGTTGCTCTATCTTAACACTTGGTGAAGAGTTCTTAACATGAACTGTAATCTTATCCTCTGCCGAATGTGCAGCATTCCGAGCTATTGCCTTTATCTCATGTTTGCCTTCAGATAGTACGAGAGCTTTTCCGAATATATATGGATTCGATTCCACGTCTTTTTCGAAGACGGTAACACCATCAACTTGTAAGGAAACCTTAGAAGCGTTCGATGCTACCGCCTTAACGTCAATCGTTTCAGTAGGTAAAAATACATCTCCATCCTTTGGCTTGATTATCTTAACAGACACTGGTGGTAGTAGCTGAGTTAGAGTTATGATCTTAGATGACGTTTTTCCTGTAGCATCCTTCGCGATAATCCTTATGTAAGCAACATCCTCAAGGTCTGTTGCCGGTATCTCCACAGTTTCTGATGAATGCATAAGCTCCTCCATCAT
>QMYO01000450.1 GCA_003662715.1 Candidatus Bathyarchaeota archaeon
AAGAAGAAGTTTATTATATAATAAATTTTTGAATTTAACTCCTTCTATTAGTTTTGTTCCATACTCTCTTCTCCAGAGCTTATCAAATTTTCTAGGGTTAATTTGGACGATGGCTTTTGCAGCAAGCTCAGCTGACCAAAGGGCATAAAGTATGCCTTCTGCAAATATAGGATCTACATGACCTGCAGCGTCACCTATTAATATCCAATTGTCTCCAGCAACGGATATTTCATATGTCTTCAGCCTTGTTATAGATGGTATTAGAGCCACCCATTCAGAAATAATGTCGATTTTTGGATAATATTTGCTTATGAATAAATCTAGTTCTCTTTTCGCTCCTTTAGCTTCACTGAGTGGTATACCTATTCCCAAGCTTGTATGATCAACTCTAGGAAATGCCCAAATGTACCCTTTTTTGCCTTTCAAGAATTTTATTGTTGCTATTTTGTTCTCTATGCCTTTAACAAAGTAACCGTAGGTGAAACCTAGATCAGCTTTTTCAAAGGAACCTATCGTCTTCTTCCGAACTAAGCTAGTTACACCATCTGCACCGACTAATATCTCTGAAAACACCTTTGTTTTTTTGGTAATAATAATCCAACCCTTCTTTGTATTTTTAACATCAATGACCTTCTCTTTAACAAGTTTAGCACCCGCTTCTGTAGCCATCTTAATGAGAGATTCGTCAAATTCAAGTCTGGAAACCGTGATGCATCTTTGTTTTCCTTCAATATTTGTTTCTTTGTCAAGCGGGGAAATTATTCTAAGTTTATTTCCACCTCCTATTGAAATTGGGAGATTTTTAATAAATGGAAATTTTGCTTGAGCGAAGGGAGAAATTCCTCCACCACATGGCTTTTCCCTAGGATGCGAATTGTCAAAAATTAAAGGTCGAAGACCATTCTTAGCGAGATTATAAGCACAAAAAGATCCTGCTGGTCCACCACCGATAATTGCTATTCTGCATTCCATGCCAGTGCCCTAGCCACCTAGCCAAAACCCAACAGTCAAAAAGAAAAAAATAGAGGGGTAGAGCAAATATGTAATTTTATAGCCTGCATATGCAAGTTCTGGCGAATAGTTGCTGTTTATTTTGCGAAGTAGAAGGAAAGTAGCTATAAACGAAATAAAAGCTAAAGAGCACAAAGAAGGAAACAAGTTCCAGTAAATGTACAGCGCTAAAATCATTGAGGGTATCACAGCCATTAGTAAAATCATTAATTTTATTGTTTTTCTGATCCCACTTGTGATAGGCAAGGTTCTTGTTCCTTGAATCTTATCACCGACAACGTCTGTAAAATCTTTAAAATTAGTAGTCCCAAAAAACCAAGTGAAACTTATTAAGGTTATAAGTAACCCCGTCAAAACATCATTTTCAGAGAATAAAAACCAAGGGCATATGGGTATTAGAAAACCATAACCAATCCCTAATGTTAACATTGAGGAAAAAAAATTGTCTTTGAATCTGATTTTTGGCAAAGAGTAAGCTATCCCCAAAGAAACTCCTATAATAGTTAGAAAAAATAATGCTACATTCAAATAATATGACCAAACTAGAGCTAAACCAAATAATAAAAGCGATAAGTAAAGAGATAACTTTCTGCTGGTTTTTCCGCTTACTAGAGGTCTCCACGGTTTATTAAGCTTGTCTGCTTCAATATCAAAAACTTCATTGAACATATTAGTTGCTCCAAGCACAAATACTATGCTTATAAAGAACAATGAAATAGTCCTAATAGCTATTGAAAAAGAAAAACAAAAGCCAGATGCTATGATGCTCATACAAAATAATGGGATGCCTCCAATAAACCAAGTTTCGGGTCTCATTGATTTAACATATGAGAGTATTTTTGAAATTTTTTGTTTCATAAAACCATCTATCTAAATATTTCGCATACTTTTAATTATTTTTTACTATTTTAGAAACCTCGTGTTGTAATTACAGGTTTAACCGTAGTTTTTTTATAGTTGTTGATGCGGGGAGTTGAAGCGAGACGGGGAGATACTCCGCTATTTATCAAGAGGGCTCAGAAGGATATGATTAAAGGTCTTAGTAGGGGCTTCAAGTTATGAAGAGTTTTTGGCAAGGATTTCAGAGGCGTTATATGTTTTGAGGGAATATGCCCAAAGGCTTGTCAAACACGAAGTTAATGTTAGCGACTTGCTTGTTTCCAAGAGATTGTCAAAGCGTCCGTCGGAGTATAAGCACGATGTTTTTCAAGCTGTTACGGCGAGGCAGCTATTGGATGCAGGTTTTGACGTTTATCCAGGACAGAATGTGCAGTATTTGATTGTTGACGCTGATAGTAAGAGAGTCTATAACAGGGTTAGGGCTGCTCAATTATTAGGCTCAAAATTGAAGTTTGATGTTGAAAAGTACTTGGAACTGCTCATTTCATCCGCAGACACTCTATTCAACGTTTTCGGCTATGACTATAAAAGAATACATAGTTACGTCTTAAATCAAGAAAAACAAGCGGTTTTAAGTTGAATTCCTCTTTTATAGAGTTTTCTCAGCAAAATCCATTCTCATGTGCGTGTTGTTCGTGGACGATTCTTGGGTGGACTAGTTGACGGCAATGAGGACAATGCACCAGTCCTTTGTCTGGGCTTGATTTCCAACGTTTCTTGCAAAATGGGCATTCAAGTAACGCGGTTTTTCCAGAAACGTAAAACCATTGTCTGCTTAAGAGCCATATTATTACTCCTGAAACG
>QMYO01000451.1 GCA_003662715.1 Candidatus Bathyarchaeota archaeon
ATGCCAGTTCGCTCAACTGGAAGAATTGAAAATTGGGAACGTCAAACAGCGGAAATTCAGCGAGATATGGAATGACCTAAAGAATCCAGTGTTATCCGCGTTCCGAAACAAAACAGCACATTTAAAAGGAAAATGTGGCTTGTGCGCCTATAAAGAGTTGTGTAATGGAGGCTGTAGAATAAGAGCATATATCGAGTATGGAGACATATGGGCTGAAGATCCTCTATGTCCCGGCGGTCAGGAACTGATGTAGGTTGGACAGAATTTGACTTTTACCTTGCTTTTATAATTTCTATTCAAGCAACTCGATCTTTCCTGAAATTTTTACTCTAGACGCCAAAAATCTACATATGGACATTTTAAGATCATTTACCAACTGTTTTTCTAGCTTCTGCGATTAGATCGGTTAAGGCTGTGAATGCTTTTCCAACGTCCTCCATACGTAACACTAGGATAGTGTCTGTGAAGCAACTCATTGTTTCCTCTATGTTTATGTGGCTTCTCGAAACCGGATTGTAAAAGGCTATGGCGCATCCAGGCGTGTCTATTATTTCACGTGGACTCTGCACCACGATTGCTGCTAAATTCTGTCTTTCATCCAAAATGTCTTCTTTCCGAAATATGGAGTAAACATTGTCAAACAATTTTTGGTCAAATATTAATGTAATCGCAGATACGCCCTCTAGGACCTGAAGGAACTCGCCTGGAAAATTTGTTAAAACTTTCCTAACAATTTCTAAATTTCTTTTGGTTTTTTCAACAGAAACTTTAACCACGTCGGTTCTGAGATGTATAACACTTTCTGCGATGATTTTAGTAATGTTTTCTTCACGAGAACTATAGCTTGCTTTCGCTCTTTTCACGGATGTTATCAGGCTTTCAAGCTTAACCTTCCGCCTAAGGCTTTTTTCTACTTTTGGTTTTAGCATTCTCGCTATGGCGCTGTAGTTTGCGTAGTCTCTTTGCAATGCGTCTTGTAGTGAGAGGTCGTTGTCGATGAGGTGTTGTATGATTTTAGAGACTGAATTGACCATTTTTGGTCACTTTTGTCTAGATTTTAGTTAAAATGACCAAAAACTATATAAGAGTTTCTCTGCACTATCGACCGCTTAAAGGAGCGAATAACGTTTGGCTAAAAAAGACACGGTGGTATTAGCGTACTCTGGCGGACTAGACACCTCCATTTTAATAAAAATGATTCAACAAAAATACAGCGCTAAAGTGATAACGGTAACATTAGATGTTGGTCAACAAATCGATTTAAAGGAAATAGGGGAAAAAGCCGAAAACTTAGGAGTAAAGAAACACTACTCAATAGATGCCAAAAAAGAGTTCGTCACCAACTATGTTTTTCCAGCCATAAAGGCAAATGCTCTGTATGAAGGAAAATATCCATTAAGCAGTGCGCTATCACGCCCATTAATCGCATCAAAACTGGTTGAAGTCGCTGAAAGGGAAGGAGCTACGGCTGTTGCTCATGGCTGTACAGGTAAAGGTAATGATCAGGTTCGCTTTGAAGTGACAATTAAATCACTGGCGCCGAATCTAAAAATACTGGCTCCTGTTCGGGAGTGGAAATTAGCGAGAGATGAGGAAATAGAATTCGCAAAAACAAGCGGAATTCCGATACCCGTTGGTCTGCATAATCCTTACAGCATAGACCAAAACCTGTGGGGCAGATCAATCGAATGTGGAATTCTAGATAATCCTGACCAAGAGCCGCCAGAAGATATTTTTGAATGGACCGTTTCACCTGAAAAGGCGCCCGAAAAACCCGAATACGTCACTATCAAATTCGAGTGTGGAGTTCCCTATGCCATAAACGGAAAAGCCTTGGGCCCAGTGACGTTAATAGAGAAGCTTAACGAAATCGCGGGTAAACACGGTGTTGGGCGCATCGACCATATAGAAGACCGTCTGGTGGGAATTAAATCACGAGAAAATTATGAGTGCCCCGCTGCCACCGTCCTTTTAGAGGCGCATAAGGACTTGGAAAAGATGGTTCTCACTCGACATGAGGTTTTGTTCAAACAACAGATTGATGCTAAATGGGCTTTTCTAGCGTATACAGGCTTATGGATGGACCCGTTGAGAGAGGACTTAGAAGCTTTCATCAACAAGACTCAGAAGCGTGTTTGCGGAGAGGTTAAGGTGAAAATGTATAAGGGAGGAATCCAGGTTGTGGGGCGTTCTTCGCCAATGGCTCTTTACGATTTAAACCTAGTGAATTATGGTGCTGAAACCACGTTTGATCAGTCTTGGTCTTCGGGGTTTATTGAGCTTTGGGGACTGCAGACAAAAATGTCTAATGTTCTGAAAAAGAGGGGGAAAGCAAATGCTGAAGGGTCCTAAAGTTTCATCTAAGCAAAAGCCTCAAGCTGAGAAAATTGTTGATTTGCACAATCAAGTTATCATGACTACGACCATGGTTCCATATCCACTTGTTGCAAGCGAGGCGCAAGGAGCCCTAGTGAAAGATGTAGATGGAAATGTTTACATCGACTTCTCCTCAGCGGTAGCTGTTGCCAATATTGGACACAACCATCCTGAGGTGGTTAAGGCTGTAAAGGCTCAAGCGGATAAGCTCATTCATTTCGCTGGTAATGACTATTACAATCCGTTGCAGGCGCAGTTAGCTCAAGAGCTGGTCAGCATCACTCCGGGTAAGTTTGCGAAGAAAGTTTTCTTTTCAAATAGCGGAGCAGAGTCTGTGG
>QMYO01000452.1 GCA_003662715.1 Candidatus Bathyarchaeota archaeon
ACAAAAGGTGGGCGTTTACGCACAAGAACCCAATGGCCAAGCTTAAGCTTCATAATCTCGCCCGCTGAGAATTTGCTCCGGGCTTCTGGAATCAAATCAAGCGTATGCTTAACCTCTGTAATGTGGTCTTGAGTTCCGAGAAATTTAACCGCACAAGCTTTCAGCGGATCTTTGCTTGTAACAGCTAAAAACTGCGTGGCAATCCAGACATATAAGCATGTTTTTGCACCCTGCGTTATCACATTCATAATGGCCTTTGTGGCTGCACTACTGTATTTTTCCGGAAGAAACTTGAAGGCTTCGTCAACCACCAGTATGAGTTTCCGCCTGTAAAAGCGTAATGCATCCTCAAAAGCATTTTTAACAATAAGCTGCTGAGCCTCCAAACTGAATCCGTTTATACACATACGGTTAATGCCCGGAAAAAGCTTCAACCGTGAAACTGTTTCCACCCTAGAAGTTTCACTTTTCAGCCTTTCAAGCAAGTCATAAAGCACTCTGCAAGCATCCCTCAGCCAACTACTTCTGGTTCTACCCTCCAAATCTTTCGCCCTAGCAATAATATCGCCAAAACCCTCTGCCGCCTCAGTAAGCCTACTCAAAGTAGCATAATAAGGCGTAAGTTTACGGCGAAACATACTCTCCAACAAACCAATAAGCACAAAACTATCCGTCGTCTCACGCAACACAACAGGAACTTCAAAACCAAACCCCTCATAATCAGCCTCCGTCTCCTTCGTATCAAAAACAAGCACCCTAAACCCTTGCGCAACAGCCCAATCCGCCAAACGCTTAATCAAAGTAGTCTTCCCAGAAAACTGCGTCTGACCAACAATAGCAAAATGAAAAGGCTCCAAACCCACAGACTCACCAGAAGGCACAGCAAACAAAAAATCAACCATACAAAAACCTCCCAAAAATAAAAAACACCCACAAACAAACCACAAAACAGAAAAAAGGGGGAAAAGCGGGGGACATCGCCAACCCTAAATCAAATAAACTTTATTGTGTAGTTTTGGAATATTATTGCGCAGTTTTTGTTTGCCTGTGTTTCGCTTCCTTTTCCGGAAGTAGGCTAATCTGTCTTGTTAATCTTTTCTCATTCCATTTCTTTCAGCAGTTTGACTTTTATTTCCAAAGTTATACGGTACATTTTTGCCATTCAACTCGATATTCGCTACTTAATAAATCGCATTCCAAAAATTTCGCTAGCATCCTCGAGCTTCTTCATCCAATCACCAAACACCACTATTTGGTGGTTGCCTAAGGTTTTATTAACAAAATCCCGAACGTTAGATATCCTAATTATTAAAGTAGTTCTACAACTAAATCCTTCCTTGCAATCCACAATCACACCCGTCTTGGCGCAAATAGCTGTCAAATTTCGATCCATACGCACCAAGGTTACAGTTTGTCCGTTTTCCAAAGGATAATATGCCGTCAAACTTCCCGCAAACTTAAGACCATGATAATCCCTAAGTTCATAACGCTTAGGTTCTACATCAAATCCAGCCATTTTAAAGGGCATGGCGCAGTGAGAAATAGCAACAGTGTTTTCTTCAGGATTGGCAACTATAACGTTCCCCATAAAAGCTGGTTTCCGACACAATTTTTGAACGAGCAGTAGCATCAGTAAGGAAGGCAAATCAGCTTCACATCCTGCAGGAATACCTTCATCTCGCATTTTAGCAAAGGCAAAGCACCCAACAGGTAATGGTAAAACTTGGTCGCTGCAGACCATCGTTACAGCTGCTGCTGAATGTTCTTTAATCAGCCTTTTCACTGCCAAGTAAAGCTTTGCCTCGAGGACAAGGTCATTTTCAATAGGTTCAACGATTCTGGTTGCTTCATGAAGCCATTCTTTAGCTAAGTCAACGGCTTCTTCATGTATCTGGTTCCACTTTTCAACTAATTCAGCATGTTTAACGTGTTCAACTTGAATCCCAAAACGCTCCATTATTTGTTCTGAACTTGGATTACGAAGGGCTGCAACTTGTTCATAAGCGGGCAGGTCTGTGCATAAAGCAAGTACTTTAGTATTGCAAAGGCTTTTCTGCAATTCGTAAACTTTAACCTTTGCTTTTAAGTCCTCATAATCCAACGCTACGTGCACATCACCTTTATCATACAAATATTCATAAGCATCTAATGCCAGATAGGGAACCTTCGATTCTCCAAAAAGCAGTATTGGAACTTGTAAATTAAGTAGTTTCTCCAATGATTTGGTCAAACCAATGCAGAACTTGCAGATTAGTATAAGGTCGCTCGAGTCTTTTAGAGCTTCATTTACCTCTTCTTCATCAAAGACCAGCGTGGGTTCCAATAATTTTGTGTCGGCATCTTCCAAGCATTGTCTTAATTGTAGTTCAAGTTCTTTCGCCTTATTCATGACAAAACTTTTATTTATATTTCTTTCAAAGCCAGAATAGTCAGACTTAATAAAGCGTGGATATTTACCGAAAATAAAGATTGGTTTTACGTACAACATCCATTCCCATTGAATTATTTTTTAATATCATGTTTTTCTTACTATATACGTGTTACCTAATTGCCTTTAGGCATAATTGAGATGGAGTCGAAGCCTATTTGCCTTAATTTTTATCACCTTGACGAAAACGACTATACAATCATGACTTCAGAAAAAGATCCCAAAACAATTATAATCGCGATTTAAGAGTGTTAACTGAAAGTCTTTATCGATTTTACTGTCTGC
>QMYO01000453.1 GCA_003662715.1 Candidatus Bathyarchaeota archaeon
ACTTATATTTTGATTCACTCATCTATCATCCCCCTTTTAACGCGCGCTAAATCCGGTTCAAAACCGTTACATGTGTCTTTATCAGCAGCATACCTCTTCTTTTGGCAATAACCAACATCCAAAGGTTTAGTGGCGCTAATATTGCTAAAATGTAGTTTGCTATTGGTTTTTAGCGCGCGGTCACGGTAGATGGTTGAAAAATGCTTTTATTGTGCCTTTGAAGGCAAGTGATGAAGCCGAGGCATTATCACAGTCTTACGGCTTTCCCTACAAGAAGTGGAGAGTTATCGAGGAAACTTGATTTTTAAACTACTTTAATGCGCGCACACTAAAAAATTAATAAAATTCCAAGATTCTGAGGAGATAAAAGAAGTACTCTGGTTCAGAGACGGCGGTGCCGCTTTTCATGCTCCTTTTCAGCGGCTCAAATGCAGGTGAGGTTAGCAATCCTTTTACCACCATCGGTTCAATTGAAAACTTTTGAAGGTCAAATTCTATAGTTTTCCCGTTTACCATGTTCCTTAAATTTTCATCGCAAATTGAGTTGATTACTGTCTTAGGCTCCTTTGAAAAATCGATTTTCACAAGGTCTCTTCCCGGTTTTAAAAGGCAGTTCAAATAATTCCGCCTAGGCAGGTAGTACTGCGGCTTCCGGTTAAATACCAATAGTAGGTATTTACCTCCCTCACTTACATAGAACTTTAACCTCAACAAATCTTCCAACACTTCTCCAAGGTTCCGGGGTTTTTGACCCTGGTTTTTCCCCTCTCTCGGCCCAACTAAAGAATTTTACTTCGATCCAGTTTTCCTCACAGACGCCGCTAGCTGACCATCTCTGAAGAATTTCTGGAGGTAGCTTGGATTTCGGGATCTTTACAAAAATATCAGCCTTACGTTGCTGTTTTCTTGGATAAGGTCTGTTGACCTGAATGTAGGGTAGCAGGTGGAAAAACCTCTAGCCTGAAATTCTTGGAAAATTGCGACAGCAAATATAAATGATAGTTGCGACTCGTAAAGCTCTCCAGGTGACTCTACAGATTGAAAGTAATCTGATAATTTATAGAAAGCTGACTCTATCAACATTTCTTCTCGTTTTTAAACTCCTAGCGCGCTCTAATATATCTTATGTTGAATTAATGGAAGGTGAACCTTGGAGTTCGGCTTATATAGGGGGGTCTGAAATAGAAATAATTGAAAGACCATGTTCGACCTTTATACTCAGGACAGCTCTTTCGCACGCTTGGTGAGAAAATCATGATAAGAGAGACTCGTGTACGTGTGGAAACAGTATTTCTGTCTATTGTTTTGTTATTTATCTTAGTTTTTCCAACATATGGAGCATCCTTCTTTGCGTCTTCAACTTTTTTGAGCTCCGATAAAAATCTATCAGCCTCCGAGGGATGGGCAGGCCTTATTGATGGGAATGAAATAAAATCGCAGATTGTCTGGAAAGCGTCATCAAAAACGATTATGATAAGCCTCTGAGAGTAATCATCCAGTTTCGTGATGAAATAGAGGATAATCGCGTGTATTCGTTGCTTCATTCCATCCCACAAACAGAAGTAGAGTTTTGAAGAGTGTAGAGAGGTATGGAGAGAAATTTCAGAATTTATGAAGGATTTAGATTCAAAGTTTAGTGAGGGCGGAGAAAAAGCTAAGGAAGTAATTGATTTTACTCTTTCTGAAGATTGTGGATTGCTAACAGCTGTTTCCAGGATACTTTTTTGGGTTTTGTTTGGAAAAGTTAAGGTAGAGGAAGGTCAAGTGAAGATAGACGCAGAAGACAAATTGGATTTAAAAAGGGAAGAGAATAGACTACTTGGGGCATTAGCGATTGAGAAAGGAAGAGAAATTCTAGTGAAGTGTAAGAGAAGTTTATGACAACAGCAGAAGGAGAAACATGGACTTTAAATTCACTTTCCTTTTTATTTCATGGCAAAAAGGGAAAATTGTGATTCTGATAATATAATATGTTCATTTCCATTAATTTTCATAATAAAGTCTTTTTATTATCAGATTCCATCTCTGTTAGTTTATCAAAGTATTTCTTAAAGGCTCTTTCAAAAATCTCCTGAAGTTCCTCTGATGTAAGTTTGACAAAAAATAATTTATTGTCAATTATTCCAGGTGTAGCAACAAAACCTTTTTCACTTATAGGGGTATTTCAGCATTGTGAATGAAATTACTTCGCATACGGTATATTAATTTAACAACTTTCTTCAAGACAACTTCTTGAAGTTGTTTGTCTTCTTTAAAGTTGCAGCCAAATTTTGGGCAGCATTCACTATAATATTCTATCCAACAATATTCCCAGTTATAACATAAAGGCATAAAGGCTTCATAAACGGAGAACCCATATTTTTCCTTCAATTCCTCAATATTATTAACTGAACTCATAGGACGATTTCCCATGGCATGCATACTATACTGCTTCACGACTTTGGTCTTCTTTAGTCTGAAGGATTTTACTATCTTAATTTTATCTTCAATAGTAACATATTTTTGAAGAAATATATAACACTTCGTTGCGAACCAAAAACGCATAATAGTCCTTTTTCAGAGACTTTATTATCTTCTTAAATTCATTTACATCTATTTTTTCATAATTCGATAAGCAGCATTCTATTTTTTCATCTCGACTTAACACCCAGTCCTGAAATGGTATATATTTTCTTTCTCTTCTGGCAAGACGCTCAATTATAGAAATTATC
>QMYO01000454.1 GCA_003662715.1 Candidatus Bathyarchaeota archaeon
GAAGTGATGAACAAGTATCCTCATGAATTAAGCGGTGGAGAGCGGCAAAGGGTCTCAATTGCACGAGCTCTTGCAGTTAGGCCGCGATTCATCGTCGCCGATGAACCCGTATCTATGCTAGACATCAGCATCCAAGCTGGCATTCTTAACTTGATGACCGACCTCAAAAAGGAGTATAACTTAACCTACATGCTCATCAGTCATGACTTGCGGGTTATTCAGTACATGTCTGACAGAATTGCAGTGATGTATCTCGGCAAGATAGTGGAATCAGCTCCCAGCGAAGAACTCATGAAACATCAGTTTCACCCATACTCTCAGCTCCTAGTCTCCTCTGCAGCGACCTTCGGATTAAAGGCGAAAAAAATAGCGTGGATCGGGAAAGGTGAGATTCCAAGCGCAATCAGTCCTCCTTCAGGTTGCCGATTCCATCCTCGTTGTCCTTTCCGTACTGAACTGTGCGATCAAGAGGAACCTAGATTAGAGCTGATACGGCCTAACCATTACGTAGCCTGTTTCAACCCACAATAGTCTAATCTCTCTTTTCAAGCCATGTTTGAACCATTCGTAGAATAAGCTCTATGATTCAGTATACAATAATGCACAGAGAGAAAAATTCCGTTACAAAGATTAATGGAAATAAAAGAAAGAGAGCGAAGAATAGGGACTAACCCTCTACCTCAGACACTCTTTTGAATACACTCTTAACTTGCTCCCACTGATCATCCATATTTTCAATGCGTATGCCGAAAACTATTACTCCATCAGCTCCACCGTTGTAAGCTTCACGCATCGCTTCCCTAGTCTCCGCTGGATCATCTTTCACGCATTGAGTAGTAGCCCACACCTGTGCAGGTCTTCCCGCCTCTACGAACCATCTAGTCATATTGGCGACCCATCCAGCTTTCATATCGATCTTCAGATCCGGATCACTGATATACTTGTGGTAAAGCATCGGGGCGAAGACATCTAGCTTCGTAGACAAAGCTTTGATGTCTTGACCGAAACGTTCTTTGATTTTATAAAGCTCCTCACGTTCAGATGATGTGCTCCACCAAGGTGCAATATAAGCCTGCAACGTCGCATCAGGCCGGTTTGACTTAAGTATACTTGTATTCTTCTCCACGAATGAGGTTATCTTGCTTGCGCGCCAGTCTACCCATTTCGCCCACTCTTCGGTGCCGTAGTCAATCTCCACAGGGTCAAGTCCAACATCCTCCTTGAAGTGTCCGCGACAATAATCGCAGTAGCAAGTGTATTTGTCTGGAGCTTTGTAGGCAAACCTCACGTAGTCAAGATCTATGCCGTCGACATCGTATCGGCTGCTTATTTCGTTAACAATTGAGTAAATATATTCCCTATGTTCCGGCCTTACAGGGCACATTGTGGGATAACCACGTTCAAACCCTTTGCCAGGTACGGCTGGAAGCCCATCCTTCATGACCGCCACTCTGTCAGGATGCGCCTTAGTCTGCCATGGATCAACGAAAGTGGCAATATGCGCTCGAACTTTAATGTCCGCCGCGTGAAATTTTTCCACAGCCTCTTTGAGTAAGTCTCGTTTGCCTGTCCATGCGCGAGGTGCAACTTTTGAGTCTTAGAAAACTACACCGCCGCGGCCTCCGCTTTTGATCTGTAACGATACCGTATTCACATAATGATCTTTGAGCATCTTGGCAATCTTTTCAAAATCCATGTATCTCCAAGTAAAAAGGAAAATTCCTCTTGTATGCAACTAAAATTCCTCTTTTTCTATTAATCTTCCCGCTGTGCCTATAAACTTTTGGGGCATCATTCAGTTGGGTCCTAGCTGATTTTTCTATGCTAAGCAAACCGTAACCCTTAAAAGATTTGTACTGAAACAAGCGAGCATGACTGGCATTTTGACGTTTAACAATAGAGGCTGCGTGTTTTCTCGTAAGCTTGCCGAATTTGCTGAAATCATTCATGGAGTTTCAACCCGTAAATTCGGCAACATGCATCATAAATTCGGAGATGCGTCAGCCTCAGAGCGAAATCGGGCGGCCTTTCTTAAGAAGTTCGGCGTATCTTCAAATGCACTGGTGATGCCTCAGATTGTTCACGGCACATCAATAGCAATCGTTGGAAAAGAACACGCTGAAACCCTGGTTAAGGAAGTGGATGGTATTGTAACTAATGTGCCCGAAGTCTTCGTATCCACTTTCGGAGCTGATTGTGTCCCTATACTTGCTTACGATCCGGTTAGACAAGTCGTCGGCGCAGTTCACGCAGGGTGGATGGGAACATTAGGATTGATCAGCCAGAAATTGATCACTGTGATGCGGGATAAATGGAGAAGTGAACCGTCTGACATCGTGGTGTATTTGGGACCAAGCATAGGTCCCTGCCATTACGATCAAAGAGAAGATAAGGCGGATGGTCCGAGAGGCGAATCTTTCAGCCAGTTTCGAAAAGTTTTCCCCGACTCCGTGAAATTCAGCAAAGATGGAGTTGCATACATCGACCTTTGGCTAGCTCATAAGAAGCAGCTCATTGATGTAGGCGTAAAAGAGAAGAACATTGAGATTTCCGGACTTTGCACAGTCTGCCACAACGATGTTTTCTATTCAAATCACGTTGAACGGGAAAATCTCGGCGGAGCCATCATGGCTTTCATCGGGATAAAGGGAAGCGTCAATTTCATTCCAGAGGCATAAATGACTCCAACGTCCATTAGCGCCGAAGAAGA
>QMYO01000455.1 GCA_003662715.1 Candidatus Bathyarchaeota archaeon
AAGAAGAGCCAGACTGCAAGTAATGTGAATAGGGTTGGTAGTGAATCGAACATTCCCCAGACGGCTGATATGAAAAGCACGTAAGGATTGAAAATCCACATACACAAATACCGTTGCGCTCTCTCTTCTTTGCCAAACTTTTTTATTATCTTGAAAAGCAACAGTCCAATAAGTAAATCTGAGATTATAAGCGGCGTTTTAATTAGAAAATCTAGCAATGGCAGATTCTCCGGAATAAAGGAGCGATAGGCTTCGCTTGGATTGTTAGTTACATACATGTTTTGCCAAAGAATGTTGACGTTAGCAGGGTAAGCTGGTTGTGAGATTAGAGCGTAAACTGGATATATAGTAAGTAAACATACTAGCCATAAGGGTGGGTAACTCCAGAAAAAAATTGTGGCGTTTCTATCTATTGTTGTTGGCGGGTTTAAAGGGTTAATGCGATATTCGTAGATTAATACTTGATTTAACCGCCATATATACATGTCGTATCTCTGCTCTGTTAAAGGGGCTATGGAAAATCGCACTAGCATTGCAATTGTTAACAGAACGACTGTTTTAGAGCCGAAAAATTTGGTGAGCGCCTTTTTTACATGCAATTTATTTTCACTCTTTTTTGTTGGATTACCGATCAGATTTTATTTGTCAAAGACTACCCTTTATAATATTAGTGTCGAAAATTGAATATTGCTTACCTGTTGCTTCACGACCAGAGATTCAGCGGATGGGGGCTAAATGATTTCGTTTTCCAACGTTACCATTTTGCTAAGGATTATGCTGAAAGGATGGGTCGCAAAGGAAACAAAGTAACCCTTTTCACTTTCCATCAAAATGTGAAAGAAACCAAGGAGTTTGCTTTAAACAGCTACACCCTCAAAGTTTTTCCTGTAAAGTTTAGGTTTCCACCTTTCGTTCCAATAGGAAACTCTCACAATTTCGAGGTAATAAAAGAGCTTAAGAAAAGTTTTTTCGATATTGTACATTTTCACAATTATTACTTCTGGTCATTGGCTCCAACAGTTTTCGCGAAGCATGGTAGCGACTGGATTCTGGTTGCACAATATCATGGAGAACCTGAACTACAAAACATTGGAAAACACCTTCATGGCTTTCTTTTCTATAAGATTGACAAGTTTCTAGTTTCAACAAACGAGGAAATTTGCTGGTTAAAAAAACTACATGTTAAAAATGAAAAAATCATTAAATTTCCTAATGTTGGAGTGGAAACTTCTCTATACACCAAGACTGGTGAAAAGGAGAAGATTCCACACTTTATCTACGTGGGAAGAATGACTCTTCAACCTAGAACTTTGAAGGAAAAGAATCCTTGGATAATTCTAGAAATAGTTAGGGAGCTTAAAAAACGGTATGCAAGCGAATTTAAAGTTCTTATGGTTGGTGATGGGCCTGGAATTGAAAGGTTAAAAAGTTTTTCTAAACAGGTAGGTCTTGGAGAACATGTTGAATTCCTTGGGTATGTGCCACATGACCTGTTGCCCTCTCTTTATTCAAAATGTCTCCTATCCTTCACTCCCTTGTCCATGTGGGATTTAGACCCTTTCTGGGATGGTTCTTTGAAAGAGGCATTAGCATGCGAAACAGCTGTTGCAGGTTTTAATTCGTACATTCAAAGCTACAGACAAGCGAAGAAACGTTTTGGTTTACTTTTACCAACTAGAGTAGATAAAGCTGCAGAAATTTTGAGTTTAGCTTTAAAGGATCAAGATTTTCTAATTAGAGCTGGTTTTCGGGGGAGAAGATTTGTAGAAAAACATTGTTCTTGGGATAAGGTTATTGATGGGCTTCTTAAAATCTACAGAATTTTGCTTTGAAATTTAAAAATGGAGGGTAAAGAAAGGGGGATTGTGTTTTATGGGTCGGGATGGATTCCGCCTTTAATCAACTCTACCGTCGTTTCACTTATTGTTCCTAGCACTTCTGGAATCGTGAAAGTGGGGTGTTCTGGATCAATGTAGTCTATTTGAACTATTATTGAGGTTGCACATAAAGGAAAGCTTTGCAGTTCGTAGATGATTTCTTCGTGGAAGAACTTTGAAGCGTAGAAGGTGTCTCTAGCGTTTACTCCCCAAACTAAGAAGCCAACGGTTCCGTTGATATCTTTATACGTGGTTATCACTGCGTAACCTACCTCTGAACTTGCGGTGTAGGTGGTCTTGTTCCAGCATGAGAGCCCTATAATCTTGCCCACAAACGGAGCGTAAGGTGTGAAGGGCGCCTCAGTTGTGTTTAGTCCATAGAAGGCATCTGTAAAATCATTAAAGTATTCAGTTATGTGGTTTGCTAATGGCCCTCCAATAGCGATGAGATTGGAACTTGCTACTGGCCATGTTGTGCACCAGTCATCTTTTAAGGCTATTCTGTAAATGTCGTCTTTGTAGTCTGGCGGCCACCCAGTTGATGTTCCACTGAACTTGTTTAGCAAGTATGGAATGCTTGTTAAACTCCACTCCTGGAATACCATGTCAAAGCCTGCATTTCCAACTTCGATCTGCTTGTTTTTGAAGGCTGCTGAAACTAGTGAAGCACCTATCGAGTCTGCTGAATGCGCGTCTCTTCCAACAGTTATCCATTCGTAGCGGCCTGGGATTCTTTCGTCGTAGAGCTGGTCGTCTTCTAGGCCTTCTCCGTTTATGTTGAGCCATATCGTAATGTTGTATGCGTCGTCTGCTGCTATGTAAACTACAGTTAT